>NZ_JBVVQD010000019.1:0-136959 GCF_055811755.1 Mesorhizobium sp. WSM4840 | reverse complement strand
CCTTGAACGGCATCCCGAACCCCCTCGCGCACAATGCGCAAAACTGTTCGCGATGTCCTCGCACACCTGTTCGCGATGTCCCCAGTCCAAACACTGCGGAGGGAGAAGGAAAGGCTGGCGATCCTTCGCGCCCCCCTCTGTCCTGCCGGACATCTCCCCCAGTTGGGGGAGATCGGCCGGCACCGCCGCTTTCCCCAATCCCCACCGTCGCAGAAACCGGCGGAGCGCCAAAGCTGCCAATCTCCCTCCTTGTGGGGGAGATATCCGGCAGGACGGAGGGGGCGCTGTCCCGCCATGATCGGGCCGAGCGGAGCGCGAGACAATGCCGCCGGCAAAATTCGGCCCCTGCGCTCTTGGTGATCCGGCGCGGCGCTGCTAGTCTGGCGGCAACTTAGAACACGTGAAAGCGCCTGCTGCGTCCGGTCTCCGGTTCGCGCGGCGCCGGAAGGAACTGAAGTGGAAGACCACGACACCGGCGCCGGCGCGCCGGAAGTGGGCGTGTCCAGGGCTTCGCCACCGCCTTCGGGCCAAGCAAGCCCATCCGCCGGCCGGCACAATGGCCGCCCGGTGCAGCCTTGGTCCGGTCACGGACAGGCAGGCGACGCGTCCCAGCAGCAGAAGGCCAAGACCAGGAAGCGGCGAAAACGTCGGCGCGGCCGCAAGGTTTTCGTGCGCGATGACGCTCACCTTGCAGCGGCCGGACTGTCGGCGCCCGCCGGCAGCGCTCCAGCCAGCCGCCCGCCCGAGGCGATCGTCGCGCCTTTGCCCTCAGCTGCGCCAACCAGGCCGGAGCAGGATGTCCGCCGCCCGCCGGTGCAGGAACTGCCGGTGTTTGCGGCACTCGATCTCGGCACCAACAATTGCCGGCTGCTGGTGGCGGTGCCTACGCGTCACGGCCAGTTCCGCGTCATCGACGCTTTCTCGCGCATCGTCAGGCTGGGCGAGGGCCTCACCGCCAATGGCCGGCTCGGGCAGCCGGCGATGGACCGTGCGGTCGAGGCGCTGAAGATCTGCGGCGACAAATTGCGCAGCCGCAAGATCAGGAAGGCCCGGCTGATCGCCACCGAAGCCTGCCGTACTGCCGCAAACGGCGCCGAGTTCCTCGACCGCGTCGAGCGCGAGGCCGGCTTGAAGCTCGAGATCATCGACCGCCAGACCGAGGCGCGGCTGGCGGTTTCGGGCTGCGGCTCGCTGGTCGACCGCGACACGCAAGGCGTCGTCCTGTTCGACATCGGCGGCGGCTCCTCGGAAATCGCGCTGATCGATCTCACCGGCCACCGCTCGCCGAGGCTCGCCAACCACATCGTCTCCTGGACGTCGCTGCCGGTCGGCGTGGTCTCGCTGGCCGAGCGCTTCGGCGGTCGCACCGTCACCCGCGAGGTCTTTGCCGCCATGGTCGACGATGTGGCCGTGCGCCTGCACGCCTTTGACGGGCGCGACCGGCTGAGCCATGTGCTCGCCAGCCCAAAATTCCACCTGCTCGGCACCTCGGGCACGGTGACGACGCTGGCCGGCGTCCACCTTGACCTGGAACGCTACGACCGCCGCCGGGTTGACGGGCTGTGGATGGACCGCGACAGCGTCGACCGCATGGTCGAAAAACTGGTCGGCTGGGATTTCCAGCAGCGCGTCGCCAATCCTTGCATCGGCGCCGATCGCGCCGATCTGGTGCTGGCCGGCTGCGCCATCCTGGAAGCGATCCGCGCGGTGTGGCCGTCGGAGAGGCTGCGCGTCGCCGACCGCGGCCTGCGCGAAGGCATATTGAGCGAATTGATGGCCGACGACGGTGTCTGGCGCAACAATGGACGTGGCAGAGCATGATCCCGAACCGAAGGACCGCGTCAGCGAAAAGTGGCAGCCGGTTTTCGCTGGAGATCATGCTCAAACAAGAAGTCAGGCAATGACCAAGAAACCGGAAAAACCAGGCTCTGCCGGCATTCGTGTGCTGAAGACGCGGATCAAGAAGAAAAGCGGCCTGAAGGAATCGTCGCGCCGCTGGCTGCAGCGTCACATCAACGATCCCTATGTCCAGCGCTCCAGGGCCGACGGCTACCGTTCGCGCGCGGCTTACAAGCTGATCGAGATCGACGACAAGCACCATCTGCTCAAGCCCGGCATGAAGGTCATCGACCTTGGTGCGGCACCCGGCGGCTGGTGCCAGGTCGCCGCCGCGCGCACGAAATCGACGGCCGAACATCCGCATGTCGTCGGCATCGACTATCTGGAGATGGATGCGGTGCCCGGCGCGCCGGTGCTGTTGATGGATTTTCTCGACCCGCAGGCGCCGGAAAAGCTGGCCGAAACGCTAGGCGGCCAGCCGGACATCGTCTTGTCCGACATGGCGGCGCCGACCACCGGCCACCGCCGGACCGATCACATCCGCACCATGTATCTGTGCGAGGTGGCGGCCGATTTCGCCCTGTCGGTGCTCAAGCCGGGCGGCCATTTCCTCGCCAAGACCTTTCAGGGCGGCGCCGAAAACGAGCTGCTCGCCAGGCTCAAGCAGAATTTCCGCTCGGTCCACCATGTCAAGCCGCCAGCCTCACGCGATGAGTCGGTCGAGCTTTATTTGTTGGCGAAGGATTTTAAGGGCGGAAGCGGCGGAGGGTAAAAATCGCCCCGTAGTGATCCTTCGCGCCCCCTCTGTCCTGCCGGACATCTCCCCCTCAAGGGGGAAGATCGGGCGTCATCGCGGTCTTCGCAAACCTTCGACGGTGCAGGAGTGCGTGGAGCGGCGAAGCTGCCAATCTCCCTCCTTGAGGGGGAGATGGCCGGCAGGCCAGAGGGGGGTGCTGTCCCGCCAGCGCTGGAGGGCGCCACTCCTCAACTCCCAGCCGCGTCCGGATTTGAATGTTGCATCGCCGATTGCTTGCCAGTCCCTTGGGGGCAAAGGGGCAAGCCGACACGCAGGGCGGTTACCACGGGTGGGGTCGGATGTCGCCTTAACTTCACATTTGTGCGACCCTGGCAGCCGTGCCAGTCAGGAGCCCTGCGAAGAACGGCGCCTAAAAAAAAACCGCCTCGGCGGCGGATCGCTGGCGCAAATCAGCACCATGAATAAATTCCTAGCATAGTTGCCGTCACAAAGCAAGACAGATGTGCTAATCACTTCAGCAAAAGCCGTCCCTCGCCCCGTCACTATACGGGGAGAGGATGCCGGCAGGCAGGTGAGGGGCGGCGCGAACCTGAAGCGATTGCCCTGAGCCTGAGCCTGAGCCTCTTCCGCTGCCGTCCAGGCAACACTCAATCCGTGCAGAGCAGCGGCGAATGCCGGCCACCGATCCGTCACTGCGAAAGGCATTAAGCTGAGTTCGCAGCGCTGTCGTGCACAAGCAATCGGCTTTTCATCGGCGACGGGACGTGTTACGAGCCAGCGCCAATCCTGAAAGGGAAGAAGACGAGTCGGCGCTGTCCATCCGGTCCAGCGCTTTTCATGCATTCCGAGGGCTGGCCATGGCAAAGATTATCGAAACGTCCACGGGCGCGTTGGCGCTGACCTTTGACGACGTGCTGCTGCAGCCGGGTCATTCCGAGGTCATGCCCGGCGAGACCGATATCCGCACCCGCATTGCCGGCGACATCGACCTCAACGTGCCGATCCTGTCCGCCGCCATGGATACGGTCACCGAGGCGCGTCTGGCCATCGCCATGGCCCAGGCCGGCGGCATCGGCGTCATCCACCGCAATTTCTCGCCGGCCGAACAGGCCGAGCAGGTGCGGCAAGTCAAGAAATTCGAATCCGGCATGGTGGTCAACCCCGTCACCATCGGCCCCGACGCGACGCTCGCCGACGCCTTGGGGCTGATGCGCACCTACTCGATCTCGGGCATTCCGGTGGTCGAGAATGGCGGCGCCGGCGGGCATACGGTCGGACGGCTGGTCGGCATCCTGACCAACCGCGACGTGCGCTTCGCTTCCGACCCGGCGCAGAAAGTCTACGAACTGATGACCCGTGAGAACCTGATCACGGTCAAGGAGAACGTCGATCAGGACGAGGCCAAGCGGCTCCTGCATCAGCACCGCATCGAAAAGCTGGTCGTGGTCGATAGCGACGGCAATTGCGTCGGGCTGATCACCGTCAAGGACATCGAGAAGTCGCAGCTCAATCCGCACGCCACAAAGGACGTGCAGGGGCGCTTGCGCGCGGCGGCCGCCACCAGCGTCGGCGATGACGGTTTTGAGCGCGCCGAGCGGCTCATCGATGCCGGCGTCGACCTTCTGGTGATCGACACCGCGCATGGTCACTCGCAACGTGTGCTCGATGCGGTGACGCGGGCCAAGAAACTGTCCAATTCGGTCCGCATCCTGGCCGGCAACGTCGCCACATCAGAAGGCACGCTGGCGCTGATCGATGCCGGCGCCGACGCCGTCAAGGTCGGCATCGGACCGGGTTCCATCTGCACCACCCGCATCGTCGCCGGCGTCGGCATGCCGCAGCTCTCGGCGATCATGTCGGCCGTCGAGACGGCGCAGAAGTCGGGCGTCTCGGTCATTGCCGACGGCGGCATCAAATATTCCGGCGATCTCGCCAAGGCGCTCGCCGCCGGCGCCAGTGCCGCCATGATCGGCTCGCTGCTGGCCGGCACCGACGAGAGCCCGGGCGAAGTCTATCTGCACCAGGGCCGCTCGTTCAAAGCCTATCGCGGCATGGGCTCGGTCGGCGCCATGGCGCGCGGCTCCGCCGACCGTTATTTCCAGGCCGAGGTGCGCGACACGCTGAAACTGGTGCCGGAAGGCATCGAAGGACAGGTGCCCTACAAAGGACCTGTGTCCGGCGTGCTGCACCAGCTTGCCGGCGGCCTTAAAGCCGCTATGGGCTATGTCGGCGGGCGCGACCTTGCCGATTTCCGCGACCGCGCCACCTTTGTACGCATATCCAACGCCGGACTTCGTGAAAGCCACGCCCATGACGTCACGATCACCCGCGAAAGCCCGAATTACCCCGGCGGAGCCTAACCAGTTCGCACGAAGCCTGACGGCAATGATGCTGCGGCTGTCGCGCCACGCTGCCGCACTTTGCTTTGTCTGCGTGGCGGTTTTTGTCGCCATGACGGCGCTGGAGTTCCTCTATTTCCGCCAGCTGAGCGGCGGCCTGCCGTCGCTCGATTTGCGCTTTACCGGTTTCACCCCGGACGAGGGCATGGCCTGGCTGACGGCGCTCGGCCGGCGCGGCAGCGAGATCATTCTGGTCTGGCACTACCTGACCTTCGACCTGCTGTTCCCGGCGCTGCTGTCGCTGACATTGGTCAGCCTGATCCTGGCCACCGGGCGGCGGCTGAAGATCTTCCGGGCCCTGTCCGCGCAGTTCCAGTCGCTGTTCGCGCTTGTCCTGGTGCTGCCCTACACGTTTGCCGATTATGCGCAGAACATCGCGGTGGCCCGCCTGCTCTCCGATTTCCTGTCGGCCAATCCGGATTCGCTGTCGTTTGCCTCGGCGCTGATCGTCACCAAATTCGCACTTCTGGCGATACCGCTGATCGTCATAGTGGTTTTCCACCTGGCCGGTCAGAAACAGCGCTGACCCCCTTCTCCCACAAAGGGGAGAAGGATGTGGCAGACGCTACAAATCGAACAGCGCGATCTTGCGCTTGTCGAACTTGATCGCAATCTCGCCGCGCACCAGTTTGAGCGCGGCCTCGCCGAACACGGCGCGTCGCCAGCCTTGCAAAGCCGGCACGTCGGCCGCCTCGCCCTCTGCGGCGATGCGATCGATGTCGTCGCTGGAGGCCAGCACCTTCGAAGCGACGCCCTCCTTTTCGGCGACGATACGCAACAGCACTTTCAGCAATTCCGCGGCGGCATTGGAGCCTTCGGGCGGCTGAAAACTCTTCGGCAGCTTCGGCATCTCTTCCCTGGGCAAGGCAAGCGCGGTGTTGATCGCGCCCAGCAGCGCCGTTGCCGTCACTGAGCGTTCCCAGCCTTTCGGCGTGGTGCGCAGCTTGCCGAGTGCTGCCGCATCGCGCGGCGCCTGCTGCGCCACTTCGTAGATGGCGTCGTCCTTGAGCACCCGGCCGCGCGGCACGTCGCGTTCGCGCGCCTCGCGCTCGCGCCATGCGGCCACCGCTTGCACGATCGCCAGCTCCTGCGGCTTGCGCAGCCGCATCTTCAGCCGCTTCCAGGCGTCCTCCGGATGCGGATCGTAGGTTTCACGCGCGGTCAGCACCTCCATCTCCTCGTTCAGCCAGTGAGCGCGGTTTTCCCGCACCAGCTCGGCGCTGAGGTGCTGGTAGACCTCGATCAGATGGGTGACGTCGGCAAGCGCGTAGTCGAGCTGTTTTTCGGAAAGCGGCCGGTGGCGCCAGTCGGTGAAACGTGAGGACTTGTCGAGCCGAGCGCCGGTGATCTTCTGGACGAGCTGGTCATAGGAGACGCTGTCGCCGAAGCCGCAAACCATCGCCGCCACCTGGGTGTCGAACACCGGATGCGGCACCAGATCGCCGAGATGAACGATGATTTCAATGTCCTGGCGCGCCGCATGGAAGACTTTGACGACGGCCTCGTTGGCCATCAGCCTGAAGAACGGCTTCAGGTCGATATCGGGTGACAGCGGATCGATCAGCGCCGTCACCCCGGGCGCCGCCATCTGGATCAGGCAGAGGATCGGCCAAAAGGTCGTCTCGCGAATGAATTCGGTGTCGACGGTGACGAAATCCGACTTTTCGAACGCGGCGAGAGCGGTCTCAAGTTCTTCTTGGGTGGTGATGACGTGCATCAAATCGCTTTTGGCAAAGGGTAAGGTCTCCTTCAATTTCAGCCGCGCGGGCTTTCGTCAAGCCGCAGCCCCGGTTCAACACATATCGGGCCGTCATCATTGCTTCGCAGGCCCGTCGGAATCGTCGTTGCGCTTGGCCAGCTTGGCGAACACCGTCGATGTGCGCAAAAGGCCGATGAAACGGCTGCGATGGCCGGCCGGCACGCCGGATCGCACCTGCATCCGGTACAGGATGACGAGGACGAAGATGGCGTAGACGGTGGCGGTGAACACGAACAGCGCGCTTGGCCCGAAATACTGCATCGCCGTCGAGGCGGCGAACGGCCCGCCAATGGCGCCGAAGGAATAGAACAGCATCAGCGCCGCGTTGATCAGCACAAACTCGCCCTTGTCGGCGCGGTCGTTGGAATGCGCCGCCGATAGCGAGTAGAGCGGCATGGCGAAGCAGCCGAAGATGAAGACGATCACGAAGTTGAGGGACGGGTCGCTGCGCGCCCAAAACACCAGCGCCAGCGATGCAAGCAGCGCGCAGCACGTCGTTATCAGCAGCACAGAACGCCGGTCCCAGCGGTCGGACAGGTAGCCGAGCGGATACTGGATGATGGCGCCGCCGAAGATGCCGACGCTGACGAAGGTGACGACGTCGGTGACCGACATGCCGATCTGTTCGGCGTAAACCGGCGACAATGTGCGGAAGGCGCTGTTGGTGACACCGACGGCAATGCAGCCGAAGCAGCCGAGCGGCGAAATCCGCCAGACGCGGGCCAGGTCGAGCTTGACGTCTTCCGGCGGGGTCGGGTTGGAGCGGTCGCCGAGCGACACCGGCACCAGCGAGAGCGTGATCATGATCGACATGACGGCAAAGATGGCGAAACCACCGGCGCCGACGATCGGGATCAGGAACTGTGCGCCTGTGACCGAACCGATGTCGACCATGCGGTAGATAGCCAGCACCCGCGCACGGTCCTTGTTGGCGGCCCCGGAATTGAGCCAGGCTTCCATGATGGTGAACAGGCCGGCGAAGCAGAAGCCGCCGGCGAGGCGCAACGCGCACCACATGACCGGGTCGACGACCAGCACCAAAAGCAATGTTCCCGCCGAAGCGATCGCCGCCAGCGCGGAAAAGGCGCGGACATGGCCGACGGCCTTCATGATGCGGGGGACGGCGAGGCAGCCGAGCAGGAAGCCGGCGAAATAGAACGTGCCCATCAGGCCGATGGTCGAGGCCGAAAACCCCTCCTGCGCGCCGCGCAGCGCGATCAGGGTGCTCTGCAGGCCGTTGCCGCCGAGCAGGATGCCGGCGGCAATAAGGAGCGGGATCAGCGGGCGCATGGAGGACATGAAGGAAGGCCTGTCGTTGATCCTTCTTGAACCATCGCCCGCGCCAATGCCAGCGGCAATTCCCGGCGGTTAGCAGGCCAGCACCGACAATCAGTTTCTCATTGTGATTTTTAGCTGAGGGGCGATCTTTCGCGCTCCCGATGGCGCGCTTGGATGGTGGGCGTCCTACCGCAAAATTCTGTTTGTCATCAGCCATTTCACGGAGCGGGGCCACGCGTAATTCGCACCCATGCGAAGATCGGTAAAGCCTTGGGAAACAGGTTTCCCGGTTTCAGCGTCGAGGATGCGAATGAACATGGTATGCTCTGTTCGGTTGACACGCGTCACGACGCCCAGCAAGGCAAAAGAGGCGCCGTGTTCTTTGGCGATTTTGCCTTCACAGCCGCCGCAGTTGCGCAATCCGTGCGGCGCAACCGCCTGCTCATCGCTGGCTGGCGCATCAACCACTGTAAAGCGCCCGGACTGGGAGAGCATGTCCTTCGCCATTTGTGCCGACTCGGACAGATAGCGCCTATCGTGTTCATCCGGCGGAATTATTCCTGCGCCAGCGCTCTTGTCTTCCAATTCGAATGGAAACACCTCGATTGACATCGGCGTTGTCTGAGCGTGTGCAAAAGTGCAGGTGCCAACAAGCAGCGTCATCAGGACAGTCAATGTGCGAATGCGCATGGTAGTCCTCCCGTCAGTATGACGATGACGGCCATTGTACACGGCTTGACCACCCTGACCACGATCAAGGCAGAAGGTAGCAGTCGGCTTCCGTCAGTCGAAGCGCCTTCCCTCGGTCAGGCCTTGAGCTCCGACACCCCGACTCGCGCGTCTCGTGAGGAGGATCGACCGAAGGCAAAAGCGGTCAGAGGCCCGACGAGCAACCACTGCACGACCGTGAATGCTGTCTCGATCGTGAGGTAGTCGGGAACCGATGCCATCACGTTTTTTGCAGCGACGGCGAGCGTGGTGAAGCTCCACGACAGAACGGCGCCGAAGGCTGAGTAGACCAGTCCGCGCGACAGAATTGTACCGCTCCGCCGCGCAAACGCCTGTTCGTAGACCCAGGCGAAAAGGACTGCCTGGATCAGCATCGACAGGAAACCAAACGCGATGATGATGTTGCTCCGATAGATCGCAAGCTCCGCGTAATAGCGCTCGAAAAGGATCAGATGCCAGACAAATCCGAGCGCGAATGTCGGCACGACGTAGGCAAGAACACCAAGGAAGAAGCGTGTCATTTCCGTTTTCCTTTCGTCAAAGCCGGCTTCTGGCCGGGCAGCTTTGGCGGCAGGGTCTGCACGAAGGCGATCGCCGGTTGGAGCCACCTGCCGACTCCTTCACCGGTCAGCGCCGGGGGATCGACGTAGATGTAGCCTTCCATTACCCGCCCCCTCATCTCCATCGGACGCGCTCCGGGCTCGGCAAGCGCTTCGTGCTGGCGGTCCTTGCCGACGCGAACCAGCAAACCGCGCCGGGACGCAGCCGCGACCATGTTGCCGTTCAGCATGAAACCTAGCCCGCCGAACATCTTGACTTCGCGGATATCACCGACGCCCGCGAGAGCGGCACGGACGCTTGCGGCAAGCTCGTCAGCGGTCATGCTGCAAATCCTGTGCTTCGAGCAACGCGGTCAACTGATCCAGGGCACCACGCCAGCCGACGGCGTGACGCACGATCGCGTCGCTGCGCGTAAGCTTTTCATGGCGGATGACGAGTTCGCTGCCGGCGCCGTCCGGCGTGATGATCACCGTGACCTCCGACTCGATGCCTGCATGCTCGTCCGGCGGCTCGATTATCCACGAAAAGACGATCTTCGCAGGCTGCTCGATCGATAGAAAAGCGCCACCGACGATGACGATTTCTCCTTGCTGCCGCTGGTAGGCGAAGCGATAGGCGCCATTGACGTGGAACTCGAACTGCAGGACGGTGAGTGTGATCTCCGGTGCCGGCTTCAGCCATCTTCCGACCAGCTCGGCCTCGGCAAAGGCGGCAAACACTTCCTCGGGCGCGGCGATGAAACGTCTACGCACTTCGGCGACGGTCTTATCGATGGTCATCGTTTGCGCCCTCCGACAAAAGGCGATCGAGCTGCTCGACCGCACCCGTCCAGAATGCCTGATGGCGCGCGATCCATGCCTGCGCATCCTGCAGAGGCTCTCGGCGCAACCGGAACTGATGAACACGCCCCTCAATGGCGCGTTCAATAAGCCCGGCCTGCTCCAGCACCTTCAGATGCTTGGAGATCGTCGGCTGGGTAGAGCGAAATTGGCGGCCGAGTTCGCCGGCGCTTCTGGCCTCACCTCGAGCGAGCGCATGAATCATTGAGCGACGCGTCCCGTCCGCCAAAGCGTGAAACGTTCGATCGAGACTGGCCACCTTTTGCATAGCCATATGGCTATACGTCATTCGAGCGGCAAATGCAAGGACGTGCAAGGCCGAAAATCCCTCTGCGCGCTGCGTCATACCCTGAAGGGGGCCCGGCTGGTTCCAGCAGGAAGCAGCCTGGCTGTATATTCCACCGTGCTTGCTATACTCCACCGGGCAGTCACGCAGGGGGCTTCACATGTCAGGCTATTTCGGCACAGAGGTTCAGCAGCGCCTGCAAGCTCAAGCTGAGGCGAGTGTCGACTTCATCAATGCAACCCCCGGCGCGTGCCAGACCGGGCGCACTATGGGGTGCGACGATCCCGACCGGTTCGGGTGGGAAATGATCGACAAGATACTCAATCGCGACGGCATCTGCGGCTTTCGTATGATACCTGCAAGCAAGGCGGATGAGCTCAAGTCGCGATTGGCCAAGGGGGCTTCCGTTTCGATTCCTGGGACGTATTCTCCGCCGACCAGGCAAGTGCCCTGGCGGCATCGGAGGCGATTATCGGCCGGGGATTGCCCGATGGATTTCTCGATCAAGACATGGCGGCCGAGCCGGATGGTGAGTATACGATCCGCATCCAGGCCTTCATGGCGGCGTTGGGCGTGGTGCCGTTTTCGGGGTCGCTGCTTGCCGGAACCCTGGGGCCGGCGACGACGGTAGTGGTTGGTGACGAGAGGGGACCGTCGTGGCAACCGCGCATGGCTACCTGGCTCACAATTCCCATAGCATGGGTCGGGCTGGTTGCGGTCGCGCAATCGCAGAGGGGTCGAGGGCTTGGCAACTACGTCAACGCTCGCATGATCGTCAGTGTGGTTCGCGATTTGCATGCGACGCACATTTATGAGCTCGTATCGGCCTCGAACCTACCGTCCCGACGAATGGTGGAATCATGTGGACTTCGTCGCGATCCCGCTGTTGTGTGCGGGGTTGCCACGCTTGGCGATGGTGCGCGCTTCACCCGCTAACCACCATTGGCGGTTGATGTTGGACCAGGGCTCATTCCGAGCGATGACCGCTTAGGCTCGAAGCCGAACTTCGAACCGAGATGCTGCCCGTGCGCCGCCTGCCTTGACAAAGGCGGCCTCTCATGTGCTTTTCGCGCAAATTTTCGGGCCGGGCTATCATGCCTTGGCCGCAATCAAACATCCGGACCTACCAATGACAATGCATCGTTACCGCAGCCATACCTGTGCCCAGTTGAGGAAGAGCGACGTCGGTTCTTCCGTTCGCCTGTCGGGCTGGGTGCATCGCGTGCGCGACCATGGCGGCTTGCTGTTCATCGATTTGCGCGACCACTATGGCCTGACCCAGATCGTCGCCGATCCGGATTCGCCGGCCTTCAAGATTGCCGAGACGGTGCGCGGCGAGTGGGTCATCCGCGTCGACGGCGAGGTCAAGGCGCGCCTGGCCGAGACGGCGAACGCCAACCTGCCGACCGGCGAGATCGAGGTTTTTGCACGCGAAATCGAAGTGCTGTCGGCCGCCAAGGAATTGCCGCTGCCGGTGTTCGGCGAGCCGGACTATCCCGAGGATATCCGCCTCAAATACCGCTTCCTCGACCTGCGCCGCGACACGCTGCACAAGAACATCGTGGCGCGCACGAAGGTCATCGCCGAGATGCGCAAGCGCATGGGCGAGGTCGGCTTCACCGAATTCTCGACACCGATCCTGACCGCTTCGTCGCCAGAAGGGGCGCGCGACTTCCTGGTGCCGTCGCGCATCCATCCCGGCACCTTCTACGCGCTGCCGCAGGCACCGCAGATATACAAGCAATTGATCATGGTGTCGGGCTTCGACCGTTACTTCCAGATCGCGCCGTGTTTCCGCGACGAGGACCCGCGCGCCGACCGGTTGCCGGGCGAATTCTACCAGCTTGACGTGGAAATGAGCTTCGTCGAGCAGGACGACGTTCTGGCGACAATGGAGCCGGTCATGCGCGCGGTCTTCGAGGCCTTTGCCGCCGGCAAGCCGGTGACGCAGGAGTTCCCGCGCATCGCCTATGACGTCGCTATGCGCAAATACGGCACTGACAAGCCGGACCTGCGCAACCCGATCGAGATGCAGGCGGTCTCCGATCATTTCCGCGATTCCGGCTTCAAGGTTTTCGCCAACATCCTTGCCAACGACCCCAAGGCCGAAGTCTGGGCCATTCCGGCCAAGACCGGTGGTTCACGCGCCTTCTGCGACCGCATGAATTCGTGGGCGCAAGGCGAGGGCCAGCCGGGCCTCGGCTACATCTTCTGGCGCAAAGAGGGCGAGAAGCTCGAAGGCGCCGGTCCGCTTGCCAAGAACATTGGCGAGGACCGCACCGAGGCAATCCGCCTCCAACTCGGCCTTGCCGATGGCGACGCCGCCTTCTTCGTCGCCGGCGACCCGAAAAAGTTCGTCTCGTTCGCGGGAGCGGCGCGCACCCGCGCCGGCGAGGAGCTGAACCTCGTCGACCGCGACCGCTTCGAATTGTGCTGGATCGTCGACTTCCCCTTCTACGAATGGAACGAGGACGAGAAGCTCGTCGATTTCGGCCACAACCCGTTCTCTATGCCGCAGGGTGGCATCGAGGCGCTAAACGGCGAGGATCTGCTCGGCATCAAAGCGTTCCAATATGACATGGTCTGCAATGGTTTCGAGATCGCGTCGGGCGGCATCCGCAACCATTTGCCCGAAACCATGGTCAAGGCATTCGAGATCGTCGGCCTGGATCGCGAGACGGTCGAGGAGCGCTTCGGTGGCCTCTACCGCGCCTTCCAGTATGGCGCACCGCCGCATGGCGGCATGGCGGCCGGCATCGACCGCGTCGTCATGCTGCTGGTCGGCGCCAGGAACCTGCGCGAAGTGACCATGTTCCCGATGAACCAGCAGGCCTATGATCTGTTGATGAGCGCGCCATCAGAAGCCAGCCCGCAGCAGCTTCGCGAATTGTCACTGCGCGTCGCGGTGACCAAGAAAGAGGGTTAAAAACCTCCCGCAACCGACGCTAAACGCTGTCGGTTTGCGCTGCCCTCATTGCCCTGCCGGGCATTTCTCCCCGTATAGTGACGGGGAGAAAGACACTGTCACAAATGATTTCGCCAACTGCCAGCGTTGCAAGATGGGCGCAAACGTCGCGGCCGTCTCCCTTCTCCCCGTCACTATACGGGGAGAAGGTGCCGGCAGGCGGATGAGGGGCGGTGCTGACACTTCCAATGCAAGCGCATTTTGCAAACCGGCCAGAGACGTGCCGGTCAGTCTTCGTTCGCCTTGACCGTCACGCCAAGCGTCTTCGTCAGGTCCACCGGGTTTGACATGGCGCCCGCCATGATCAGCGCGAACGGCACCGCTGCCGGCGGCTCGGCCAAGATCTCGATGCTCTGCGGATCGTCGAGATATCTGCCGACCGCAGCCGACACCTGCGCCGTCAATTCGGGATTGTTGAGCTGCGCCATGCCGAAAGGCACGATCGCCTTGGCCTGGTTGGCGACGTCCTTGCCGGACATGCCTTGCTGCTTGCCGACATAGTCCAGCACCTTGTTGGTCAAGGAATCGTCGTCGAAGCGGATCGAAGCGCTGTTGAACGAAAGCTGCTGCAAGACGCCGAGCATGGCCATGCCTTGCGCCGAGTTGTCGGCGCCTTCGGGCTGCGCCGCCATCTTCTTCTGCATCTCCTGCAGCGACTTGATAACGTCAAGCGTGTAGCCGCCGAAACCGAAGGTCATGCCGAGCGTTCCGGCATTGTCGACGGAGATGTCGTATTTCGACAGCTCCATCTTGCCGTCCGCAGGCTGCCAGGTGCCCGCCATTTTAAGGTTCCCGCTGATGTTCTGGTAACCGAGCGCGTTGATCACCTCCTTGGACTTCGGGTCCTCGACCAGCGTCAGGTCGGCATTGAACTTTTCCGTGGTGCCGGAGAACGCCATCGCCTTGCCGTCGGCCGGCGGGGTGATTTCGATGGCGAGCCCGTCCATCGAGAAGGCGGTCTTGTCGGCAACCTTGACCGTCATGTTGTCGAGTTCGGCCGATTTGTACATCATCAGCGAGCCCAGCGGGCCTGTAGCGCCGTCGGCGGGAACCGTCATGTCGTGGATGACGAAGGGGCTGAGGTCGAGCGTGACGCCGTCTTCGCTGTGCTGGAACGCCGAAGTCGAGACGGTTTCGATTTCATAACCGCCATTGGCTTCGGTCACGCCTTCGAGTTTGATGTCGCCGAACTTGAGCGCTTCCTTTTCGGCCGCCGGTTTGAAGGCCACGCCTTGCAGCACCATGCTGGAGGCATCGCCCGTCACCCCGGTCCAGGAGATGTCGACGCCCTGGGCGGCGAGAGCCGCCTTCAGCCGGTCGGCGACCGCCGCATCCTGCGCCAAGGCCGCGTTCAGCGGCAGCGTCAGCAAAAACGTCGAAAAAGCAAGTTTGTTAAGTGTCGAGCGTCTGATCGTCATCGCGAGTCCCCTGAGCGTGTCCTGAAGATTGTCTTTTCAACTCGTTGCGCCGCCACCCTTCCGTGACGAACTGGACGGGAAAAAGGCGTTCTCCCGCACAATGGTCGAAAACCATGGCGAAACGCAAATCCGATCCATTGCCATAGAGCCGGGATGTAACCGATTGATGTTGGTCGGCGTCCAGTTCGTGTTGCGGAAAGGGCGGCGCATTCAGCGCCTCTTGCCGCGAATCACCCGCTCGGCTAGTCCCAGCCCATGGGAAAAAGGCTTTTACCGCCTGGCGATGGCGGTGGCGACAACATCGAGCCGGTCGATCTGAAGAAAGCGCTGGAAGAGCGCTATCTCGCCTATGCGCTGTCGACCATCATGCACCGGGCGCTGCCGGATGTGCGCGACGGGCTGAAGCCGGTCCACCGCCGCATCATGCATGCCATGCGGCTGCTCAGGCTCAACCCCGACCAGGGGTTCGCCAAATGCGCCCGCATCGTCGGCGAGGTGATGGGCAAGTTCCATCCGCATGGCGACCAGTCGATCTACGACGCGCTGGTGCGGCTGGCGCAGGATTTTTCGATGCGCTATCCCCTGGTCGACGGGCAGGGCAATTTCGGCAATATCGACGGCGATAACGCCGCCGCCATGCGCTACACCGAAGCGCGCATGACCGACGTGGCGACCGAGCTGCTGTCCGGTATCACCGAGGATGCGGTCGACTACCGGCCGACCTACAATGAGGAGGACGAGGAGCCGGTCGTGCTGCCCGGCGCCTTCCCAAACCTGCTCGCTAACGGCTCGTCCGGCATTGCCGTCGGCATGGCGACCTCGATCCCGCCGCACAATGCCGCCGAGCTCTGCGCCGCCGCCCTGCATCTGATCGAGCATCCGGATGCACCGGTGACGACATTGATGGACTTCGTCCAAGGTCCGGATTTCCCGACCGGCGGCATCATCGTCGATAGCCGTGCCTCGATCCTCGAAGCCTATGAAACCGGTCGCGGTGGTTTCCGCGTCAGGGCGAAATGGAGCCAGGAGGACCAGGGCAGGGGCACCTGGAGCATCGTCGTCACCGAAATCCCCTACGGCGTCCAGAAGGCGCGGCTGATCGAAAAGATCGCCGAGCTGCTGATGGCGCGCAAATTGCCGCTGCTCGAAGACATCCGCGACGAGAGCGCCGAAGACGTCCGCGTCGTGCTGGTGCCGAAGAGCCGTTCTGTCGATCCCGGAATCCTGATGGAATCGCTGTTCAAACTGACCGAGCTCGAAAGCCGCTTTCCGCTCAACATGAACGTCCTGTCGCGCGGCAAGATACCCAACGTGCTGTCGCTGAAAGGCGTGCTCAAGGAATGGCTGGAGCACCGCCGCGAGGTGCTGATCCGCCGCTCCAGGCATCGCCTCGGCGAGATCGAAAGGCGGCTGGAGATCCTCGCCGGCTATCTAATCGCTTATCTCAACATCGATGAGGTGATCAGGATCATCCGCGAGGAGGACGAGCCCAAGCAAGTCATGATGGCGCGCTGGTCGCTCACCGACAACCAGGCCGAAGCCATCCTCAACATGCGGCTCAGGGCCCTGCGCAAGCTCGAGGAATTCGAGATCCGCAAGGAATTCGACGGCCTCACTATCGAGAAGAAGCAGATCGAGGCGCTGCTTGCGTCCGACGCCAGGCAGTGGTCGACGATCAAGTGGGAAGTCTCCAGCATCCGCGAGAAATTCGGACCGGAGACCGAGCTCGGCAAGCGCCGGACCCAGTTCGCCGACGCCCCCGAACATGACCTGACCGACATCGCCCATGCCATGATCGAGCGCGAGCCGGTCACCGTGGTCGTTTCGGAAAAGGGCTGGCTCAGGGCGATGAAAGGTCACCTGACCGATCATTCGTTGCTGACCTTCAAGGAGGGGGACAGCCTCAAGCTCGCCTTCCACGCCCAGACCACCGACAAGGTGCTGGTCTTCACCACCGGCGGCAAGTTCTACACGATCGGCGCCGACCGGCTGCCGGGTGGGCGCGGCCATGGCGAACCGATCCGCATCATCGTCGACATGGACAACGACCAGGACATCGTCACCGCCTTTGTCCATGATCCCAAGCGCAAGCTGCTGCTGGTGTCGCACGACGGCAATGGTTTTGTCGTGCCGGAAGAAGAGGTTGTCGCCAACACTCGCAAGGGCAAGCAGGTGATGAACGTCAAGGCGCCCGACGAGGCCCAGCGCTGTGTGCCGGTCGCCGGCGACCATCTCGCCATCGTCGGCGAGAACCGCAAGATGCTGGTCTTCCCACTCGCCGAGATCCCTGAGATGGGGCGCGGCAAGGGCGTTCGCCTGCAGAAATACAAGGATGGCGGCGTTCTCGACCTCAAGACCTTCACGCTCGCGGGCGGTCTCTCCTGGCAGGATTCGGCCGACCGCACCTTCATCAAATCACGTGAAGAGCTGGTCGAGTGGATCGGTGCTCGAGCCTCGGCCGGACGCATGGTGCCAAAGGGATTCCCGAGGACGGGGAAATTCGGGTAGTTGCTAATCTCCCCCCTTGAGGGGAGATGTCGCCGAAGGCGACAGAGGGGGGTCGGAACGTTCAGACGCGACATCTTATTGCGGACAGAGGAGGCTGGAGCTTCATGCTCGGCGACCCCCTCTGGCCTGCCGGCCATCTCCCCCCTTGAGGGCCCTCAAGGGGGGAGATTAGCGCCTCCATGCAAACATTTGGAATGTCGTCACGATTGCTGCACTATGTCGGTGCATAAGCACCGCTACATAAGGCGACGACATACGCGTTTGGGGAGAAATGGGCATTTGAAAGAACCCAGGATTAAGAAACCGGAAGGGCAGCAGCGCTTGTTCGGCCTGTCGACGCCGGTCAGATCCGCCGTCATTCCACCGCTGTCGGCGGCGCGCTGGCTCCTGGTGCTGATCGTTGCCGCCGGGGTCTATTTCTTTCATGGTTTCCTGGTTCCGGTGCTGGCCGCTCTTGTCATCGCCTTTGCCAGCTGGCCGCTCTATCGGCGGCTGCTCGCTGCTGTCGGCGGCAACCGCACGATCGCCGCGACATTGGCGATCCTGTTCATTCTCACCTTCCTGGTGGTGCCGATCGCGCTCGCCGGCGCCTACGCCAGCAACGAAGTCCGCGAATGGGTCGGCTGGGCGATCGAGACCAACCGCGAAGGCGCGGTGACGCCGCACTGGATCGCCACGCTGCCCGTGGTCGGCGACTGGCTGAACGAGCAGTGGACGCGCAATCTCGGCCATCCCGGCGGCATCGGCGAACTGATCCAGCTGATCAGCGGCGCCAACATCGGCAGCATCTATCGCGGCGTGCTGGCCGCTGGCGGCAGCGCCTTCGGCCTTCTGCTGGCGCTGCTGTTCATGATGATCGCGCTGTTCTTTGCCTATCGCGACGGCGAGCATTTTGCCGGGCAGGTCGACCGTCTCGGCGAACGCATCCTGCCGACCAGGTGGGAGCGGATTTCACGCGTCGTGCCGGCGACGATTTCCTCGACAGTAACCGGCATGACCATTATCGCCATCGGCGAGGGGGTGGTGCTGGGCGTGGCCTACTGGCTGGCCGGCGTGCCGTCGCCTGTGACGCTCGGCGCCCTGACCGGCATCATGGCGCTGATCCCTGGCGGCGCACCGCTGTCCTTCACGCTTGTTTCGATCTATCTCGCCGCCAGCGGCTCGCCGATGGCCGGGTTGGCGCTGTTCATCTGGGGGGCTGTCGAACTGTTCATCGTCGACAAGACATTGCGCCCGAAACTGGTCGGCGGCCCGATAAAGCTGCCGTTCCTGCCGACCTTTTTTGGCCTGATCGGCGGCGTCAAGACGATGGGCTTTCTCGGCCTGTTCATCGGCCCGGTGCTGATGGCATTGCTGGTCGCGATATGGCGCGAATGGCTGCGCGAGGTGGAATTGGCCGACGAACTTGCCCCCGCAGCACCGGTGGAGCTGGAGGGGGCGCCGCCGCAAATCGAAATCGTTGCCGAGAAGAAGTCTCAGGCCGGGTGACGGACCGCAAGGGTTGCGCGGCGCTTGCGCCCCTCATGCAGCTGCCATAGTGAATGGGCGACCAGCGTGACGATCAGGATCGCACCGCCGATCAGGCTGTTGCGTGACGGCGACTCGGCAAAGATCATCCACATCCAGACGGGCGCCAGCACGGTTTCGAGCAGATAGAACATCGCCACTTCCGGCCCCGAAATATATTTCGGTCCGTTGGCGAGGCAGAAGAACGAGATCGGCATGATGACGGCGCCGTTGAAGATGATCCACCACGGCGCGTTCACCTGAACGCCTTCGCCTGAGACCATGAACACCGCGACGGCCAGCGGCAGGATCACGCCGATCAGCGATGTGAACCCCATGTCCTTGCCGCTGGCACGCGAGATGGTGATGGCCAGCGCGATGAAGAAAGCCGAGCACAGCGCCATAAGATCGCCGAACAGGTGCCCGGTGCCGATCGAATCGCCGACGATGATCGCGACGCCAACGATCATGGCCAGCATCGCGACCACGGTGACCAGTCGCGGCCGCTCCTTCAGGAACAGCCAGGACAGCAGCGCCGCGAACACGGTGTTGAAGGCCAGGATGAAGACCAGATTGGCGGTCGTGGTGTAATAGATGCTGGTGACGAAAGTGACCGAGGTCAGCCCGTAGCATATGGCGACAACGAGCCCCGACCAGCCGGGGATGAGCTGCGGCGCGTTCCTGCTCAGCGAGCGCCAGACGGCCCAGATGATCAGCGCCGCGACCAAGGTGGTGCCGGTGCGCAGCAGGAGGATCGTCCACGCGCCGCCGTCGGCGAGCCGGATCAGTGGAATGTCGATGGTCAGCGTCAGCCCGCCGATGGCGGTGATGAGAAGGCCCTTCTGGTGATCATTGTGGGACGACATGCGGCAATTCTCGCAATGAATTTGAAGGCCGGCCGGCCGCGCTTTTGCACACTCTCCGCTAAGCGGAAAGGCCAGCATGCTCTTCCTGGAAACAGTTTAAGATTGGATTTTGGAAAAACTATTCAGCGCGAAACCGCTTCGTGGTCGTAGCGTTCCCAGCCTTTCGGGCCGAGATGCTCCTGCGGCATGAAGCGCATCTTATAGTTCATCTTGCGCGAGCCGTTGACCCAGTAGCCGAGATAGACATGGGGCAAGCCCATCGCCCTGGCGCGGGCGATGTGGTCGAGGATCATGAAGGTGCCAAGCGAGCGGTCCTCGAAGTCCGGATTGAAGTAGGAATAGACCATCGACAGGCCGTCGGCCATCTTGTCGGTGAGCGCCACCGCGATCAGCTCGCCCTGGCCCTTGCCGGTGATGAAGCTGTCGGGGCCGCGGCGCCGGTACTCGATGACCTTGGTGTCGACATGCGTGTCCTCGACCATCATGGCGTAGTCGAGCACCGTCATGTCGGACATGCCGCCGCGGCGGTGGCGGGCATCGAGATAGCTGCGGAACAGCGAATACTGCTCGGTCGAAGGTTGCGCGTCGTGCATCGCGCCGATGAGGTCTGAATTGTGCTGTATCACCCGCCTCATGTTGCGGCTGGCGGTGAATTCCTGGGCCAGGATGCGCACCGAAACGCAGGCGCGGCAGGTCTCGCAGGCCGGCCGGTAGGCGATGTTCTGCGATCGCCGGAAGCCGCCTTGCGTCAACAGGTCGTTCATCTCCGGCGCCTTGTCGCCGACCAGATGCGTGAACACCTTGCGTTCGAACTGGCCCTCAAGATACGGGCACGGCGACGGCGCGGTCAGGAAGAACTGCGGCGACTGGGTAGGATGGTGCGTCATCGAACCTTGGAAACACTCCTGCGAATCATCATACCTTTGGCGCGTACGGCGAAAAATTCAACAGGATTGTGAAAGCGTGGGCATCGGAGCCTTCACTTTGCACACAAATGCTCGCGGGACTCGTGAAAAAGCTGTCTCAGCGGTCACTGCGGCTGACCACCGTGCCCAGCAGCAGGTCGTGCAGCGTGCGCTTGCGGTCGGCAAACAGCGACACCAGAAGCACCAGCGGCGTCAGGATGACGTTGCCCGCCCAAAACAGCACCGAGTGCACCACGGCCGTCAGCCCGTCGATACGGGTGCCGTCCAGACGGTCGAGCCGGATTCCCATCATCTTCATGCCCGTGGTGGCCTGGTCGGCGCTGCCGAGCGTGTTCCAGATGTAGAGGATGGCGACGGCCGGCACGAGAACGGAAAACAGCATCCAGCCGAGGCCGAGCGTCAAAATCCCGAGCAAGAACACCAGGATCGCGAACGGAATGGTAAGCAGCGCGACGATGCAGTAGTCGATGATGAAGGCGAGGACACGCCGCGTGCGCACGCCGTTATAGGCCCGGATATCATCAAGCCTGAAGGTGATGATTTCACCGTCGAGAACGCGCGCGTTCATGTCATTTCCTCGTCGTCAGGCCCGGGATAGGTTGCGGGCCGCCTGATGTTGAAATGGTGAAGTCTTGCGGCGGAATCAAGATCGGGCGTTTCCGCGGCATGCGGGGGAAACAGCGCCGGGTACAGCCCGAATCGGTTGAATTTGCAGCGCCGATGGCGTTAGTTTGCTGCAGCGCAGCAAAGCGCGCCTAGAGCGCCACGCGTCCTTTTGGACGCGCAAAGGACGCTCTAGCACTTTGAATCGGCGCATGATCCCCTTTCCGAAAACCGAAACCGGTTTTCGGGGTCATGCGCCAGGGCGAGGGCGACATGGACTACGACATGCTGGTCATCGGCAGCGGGCCTTCCGGGCGCCGCGCCGCGGTGCAGTCGGCCAAGCTGGGCAAATCCGTGCTGGTGGTCGACAGGGGCCGGCGGCTGGGAGGCGTTTCCGTGCATACCGGCACCATCCCGTCGAAGACGCTGCGGGAAACCGTGCTCAACCTCTCCGGCTGGCGCGAGCGCGGCTTCTACGGGCGCGGCTACCGGGTCAAGCAGGACATTTCGGTCGGCGATCTGATCGAACGCCTGCACAAGACGCTCGATCACGAGGTCGAGGTGCTGCAGCACCAGTTCATGCGCAACACGGTCAAGAGCGTGCGCGCTGCGGTCAAGTTTCTCGGTCCGAACAGAGCGAGCCTGACGACGGACAGCGGCGACTACAGTGAAGTCGGTTTTGCGCATGCGCTGATCGCGGTCGGTACCCGCCCGCACCGGCCGCGCGACGTGCCTTTCGACAAGACCCGTGTCTTCGACAGCGACGAGATGCTGGAACTCGAGCGCCTGCCGCGGACATTGACGGTGATCGGCGCCGGCGTCATCGGCGTCGAGTACGCGACGATCTTTTCGGCGCTCGACGTGCCGGTGACGCTGGTCGAGCCGCGCAACACCATCCTCGATTTCGTCGACCGCGAAATCGTCGACGATTTCATCCATCAGATGCGCGATCGCGGCATGACGATCCGGCTCGGCAGTGCGATCAAGGAGATCGCCTCGAAACCCGACTACGCCGAGGTGACACTCGCCGACGGCCGCACCATACGCTCGGAGATGGTGCTCTATGCCGCGGGGCGCACCGGCAATGTCGGCGCGCTCGGCCTGGACGCGGTCGGCATCGAGGCCGATTCCCGGGGCCGCATCAAGGTCGATCCGCAGACCTTCCGGACCAGCGCGCCGAACATCTATGCCGCCGGTGACGTCATCGGTTTTCCGAGCCTCGCCTCCACCTCGATGGAACAGGGCAGGGTGGCCGCCTGCCATGCCTTCGGCGTGCCGTTGCCGCCGCCGCCGGAAACCTTTCCCTACGGCATCTACGCCGTGCCGGAAATCTCGACCGTCGGCCAGTCCGAGGAGCAGGTGCGCGAGAGCGGCGGCGCGTATGAGGTCGGCGTGGCGCGCTTCCGCGAAACCTCGCGCGGCCATATCATGGGCGTTAACACCGGCTTCCTGAAGCTTCTGTTTTCGATCGAAACGCGCAGGCTGCTCGGCGCGCATATCGTCGGCGAGGGCGCGACCGAACTGATCCATATCGGCCAGGCGGTGATCAATCTCGGTGGCACCGTCGATTTCTTCGTCAACAACACCTTCAACTATCCGACGCTGGCCGAAGCCTACAAGATCGCTGGGCTGGATGCCTGGAACCGGATGGGGCGAGCGTAGAGCGTCGGCTGATCAATTCGCCTGCGCGATGGCGGTTGCCGGACGCGCCAGCCATTGCCTGACGATTACAGCATCCCGGTCGCCGATTTCATGGCCGGAGGCGATGGTGTGGGCGTCGACCGCGGCGCCATGTGATTCGAGCAATGTGACCAACGCCGGCGCGAAAGGCGCGTAGGTCAGGTCAGCGGCGCCGGCGATGATCAGCACGCGCGCCTTGGACAGATCGGCCGGGGGGACCTCGTCGAGCACCGGCATCGGGCGCAGCAATGCCGCCCGTTCGATGAGGCCGAAATGCAGCAGCATCACGCTCGAAACCAGATTGGCGCCGTTTGAATAGCCAAGAAAGATCGTTCGGGAGAGATCGAGCCCGTGGCGATTCGCGGCCGCGGTGATGAAGCCCGCGAAAGCGTCCGCCTCGGTGCAGATGCTCTCCTGTTCGAAGCGCGTCGGCGTGATCCGCGCGAACCAGCGGAATCCGTCCTCCTGGGCGATGCGACCACGCACCGCCACCAACACCGCGTTCGGTGCGATTTGCTGCCCGAGCGCCACCAGAGTCGACTCGTCGACACCGGATCCATGCAGCAGAAAAAGGCATTCGCCGGTTGGTTCTGCTGGTCTGTAGAGGCGATAGAAAAACGGCAGGTCGCGCCGCAAAAAGCCGTCTTCCAGAGGTTTTTCGGCCATAGTTGCATCCTTTTGATTTCGCGTCGCTTTTGTTCATTTGCCGACTTCAAAACGGAATATTTTCGGGCTCCTTCAAAGTTGATTGAACCGGGCGCATTTCAGTCCGTTTGTTCGCCGATATGCTCCTGCGGGAGCGAAGCGGTGCGCTGGGCGGTCGCATCGGCATGAACAACCAGCTTTGAGGCCTTTTATCGATGACCATGCCAATTTCACCGGATCGCGGCACGCGTATCCCGGATCGCGGAACGCGTATCCCGGATCGCGATACGCGCATCGATGTGTTCCGCGCCCTCGCTCTGCTGATCATATTTGTCGACCATGTCCCGGGCACGGTTTTCGAAACCCTGACTTACAAGAATTTCGGCTTTTCGGATGCCGCCGAGGCCTTCGTGCTGATCTCTGGCATGTCCGTCGCGCTCGCCTACGGCTCAAAATTCCAGTCCGGAAACCGGCTCATGGCCACACTGAAATTGTGGCGCCGCGCCGGTGTGCTCTATGTCGCCCACATTGTCACGACGATGGTGGTGCTGGCCATCTTCTGCGCGGCAGCGGTGTTCGCGAAGCGGCCGGACATGCTGACGCTGATCAACATCGAGCCATTGATCAAGAACCCGCAGCAAGCGCTGATCGGCATCGTCACGCTTGGCCATCAGCTTGGCTACAACAACATCCTGCCGGTCTATGCGGTGCTGCTGCTGATGGCGCCAACCTTCCTGCTGTTCATCAGCCGCAGGCCTTTCACGGCACTCACCCTATCCGGAGCTCTGTGGCTGGTTGCCGGGGTCTACCAGATCGCCCCGCCGAATTATCCTGAGCCCGGCTTCTGGTTCCTCAATCCGCTGTCGTGGCAATTCCTCTTCAACATCGGCCTGGCGAGCATGCTGCATATCAGGCGCGGCGGCACCATTCCGGTCAATCGCTGGCTGGTCGGCGCGTCGGCGGTCTATGTCGCGGCGGCGTTGGTCTGGGTGCACAGCCCGCTATGGGGGCACGTGTCGTGGCTGAACCTGCCCGTAGTGCTGACCGGCTTTGACAAGACGTTCCTGTCGCTGCCGAGGCTGCTGCACATCCTGGCGGTGAGCTACCTGATCGTGGCGTTTCCTTCTGTCTCGAACCTGTTCCGCACCAGCCGCGACCATCCGCTCGCCATATTGGGCAAACGATCGCTGCCGGTTTTCATCGCCGGCACGGTGATGGCCATGGCGGCGCAGGTGATGAAGCTGATCAACCCGGGCGGGTTTGCCTACGACAGCTTGCTGATCGCCGCCGGCATCGCCATGCAGTTCGCGCTCGCCTATTACCTCGAATGGCTGTCGGGTATTGGCGGCAACAGCAAGCCGGTCCGCAGCGAGCCGCCGCCGGTCAATGCACCCTTCGGCGTGAGCGGCATGGCGACAGGCTGAATCGATAGCGTCTGCCTCACGCTGTTTTGGGCGGCGGTCCGGAAGATGCCCTGACGACGAGTTCGACGCCAAGCGTCTCGCGTCGCACCGTGCCGTCGAAATCGAGGATCGTTCGCGCCGCCCGGCGGCCGATGTCGGCGATCGGCTGGGCAACCGTGGTCAGCGGAGGATCGCAAAGTGCGGCGTCCGGCACGCCGTCGAAACCGACGACGGAGACGTCGCCGGGAACCGCAATGCCACGCGCGGCCAACCATTCGATCGCGACCATGGCGATCCGGTCCGACATCGCCAGGATGGCGGTCGGCGGCTCTGTCGAGGCGAAGATCGTTTCGAGGCCGGCCGTTGTGCTGGCTTCGTCGTTTTCGGTTTCGTATACCGGTATCCCGGCGGTATCGACGCCGTACCGGGAAAACGCCTCGAAATAGCCGACGAGGCGATCGCGCGTGCCGGTGTAGACGGCCGCCCGGACTTGGCTCGGCGAGACAAGACCGGTGCTGTCGTCGGCGAAAGGCAGCGCCAGAACGGCGAAGCGGCGATGGCCAAGCTCGGCGAGATGCTGCGCCGCCAGGCGGGCGCCGGCGACATTGTCGACGCCGATTGCCGAAACAGTGTCGTCGTCGAAACCGAGCTCAAGCGCGACGAAAGGGAGTTTGCGTTCGCGCGTCAGTTCGACGAGGCGCGAGCCGCCCTCGATGCAGAACAGGATGAAGCCGTCGACCAGCGCGCTCTGGATGTTCCAGGCAAGCTTCTCCTGATTGCCGGCCGATACCAGCGCGATGCCGGCGCCGGTGGCGTCGCATGCCTCGGAAATCCCGGTCATCATCGCGCGGGCGAATGGGTCTTCGAAGAAATAGGACAGCGGCTCGGTCGTGGCGACGCCGATCGCGTTGACCTTGCCGGCACGCAGAAGCCGACCCTTGGGATCCGGCCCCGCATAGCCCATCGCCTCGGCCGCTGCCTTGACCCGTTCGCGGACCTCCTCGCGTACGATCTCGGGACGGCTGAACACGTTGGAGGCAGTGCCGTGCGAAACTCCGGCGGCCTTGGCGATGTCTGCCAGCCGGATGGGTTTCGTATTGCCTTCGGTGGATGACGCCATTTTCTGCTTCCGGACTCCTTATCCAGTATCTAGCACCTTTGTTGGATCGATTCAAATTTTGCTTGACATTGGTGCATTTGGGCGTATTTTTGAATCGATCCAAATTTCGCTAACTTTCGATGGGATCGATTCAGGGAGGAGAGAGCCATGCACCCCGTCAATTACCTGTTCGAAGACATCTATCGCAACGACTGGAGCATGATTTCGAACGCGGTGACCCGGACACGTCGCGGCGGCGCCGGTTCGTGGATCCGCGGTCTGCGTTTTCTCGTGGAGCGCAAGCGGGGCTGATCGGCACGGTATTTTCTGGCCTGTCGATTGGATCGATTCAAGTTTGAAAAAGGAGCCAAACATGCATCCGATCAATCATTTGTTCGAAGACATCTATCGCAACTATTGGGGCATCTCGCCGGCCATCGACAGGCCGGAGCGACGCCGGCTGACCAAGCCGGCGGCACACAATCGCGACCTGCCGGTCCGGCCCGAACGCCGGCAAGACTGGTCATCGTCTGATTGATCGTCGTTTGGCGGGACCTGGCCGTCTGTCCGCAAGCGCCGTACTTGAGCTGGGGAGGGCTACCAGCCTAGCTCTCCCGCTGCAGGAATGCCATTTCAGGAGCGTGGGCGCACCAGCGCCGAGGCTGCAACAGCCAGCCAGCCGGCGAGGAGCAAGGTGCCGCCGATCGGCGCCGACATCGAAAAAAGCCGCGAGCCGAGGAAGTCACGGGCAAGGAGATCGCCACAGAACAATACAAGCCCGACAAGAAGAATAAGGCTTGCTGTTCGCAGGATCCGATTTGCGCCGACGAGGCCGACGGCGAGAAAGACCGGCGCATGCATGAGCAGGAAGGACGCGACCGTGCCGACGAAAGCGCCGCCCAGATGTGCCGCCGCGGCGGAGAGCGCCACGCCGGCCGCGCCGCACAGGCCGCCTACGAGAACGAGGATGCGGCCGCTGCCGCTTGCTGGTTGCTCGGCCGTGCTCATGTCTCTGGTCTCCGTGAAGCAGTGATAGCCCGCAAACCGTGTCAGGATTTGCCCGCCTGCACCAGCATGTCGCGCGCGCGACGCGACTGGACCAGCCAGTTATACGCCGCTCCGCCCGCCATTAGCACGGATGTGCCGAGAAACACCGCGCGCATGCCGAAATGACCGCCGACGAAGCCGCCGAGCAACGGCCCGGCGACCTGTCCGACATATTGCGCCGAGATCGACAAGCCCAGCACATTGCCGCCGACGCCGTCCGGAACATTGTGGCGGATGACGCTGGTGATGCAGGGCAGGAGGCCGCCAAGAGCCAGCCCCATCAGGAAACGCAGGCCAACGAGCTGCCAGCCCTGCGTGACGAAGGCCTGCGGGATCAGCAGCAGCGCCGAGACGGCAAGCGCCCCAATGATGACATTCCAGTGACCGACGCGGTCGGCGAGCTTGCCGAGGCGCGAGGCCGACAGGATGGCGCCAAGTGCCGCGGCCGACATGACGACGCCGGATATCAGCGTGACCCGGCTTTGGTCCTCGATGAGCTGCTGGACGTAGACTGTGATGATCGGCTCGATCGACATGGTGGCGAAGCTCAACAGCATGCCGGTCGCCAGCATGGCGACGACCGGGCGTTTGTCCGAGATTTGCGACCAGCCGCCTTTCGGCTTCTCAGTCGGTGCTGATTTGTCGGCTGCCGGGCGAGGGTTCTCCTTGATGAGAAAAGTCGTTGCCAGGAACGCCAGGAAAATGACGCCGCCGGCGAGCAGGAAGGTGGCGCGGATGCCGATCAAGGGCGGCAGCGCGCCGCCGAGCAGGGGACCGACGAGGGCGCCTGCGGTGATGCCGGCCGACAGCACGCCCAGCGCCCAGCCCGACCGGTCCTTCGGCGTCTGCATGGCGACGAGAATGGTCGAACCCGAGGAATAGCCGCCGGCGAAACCGATCAGCAGGCGCAGCAGCACCAATTGCCAGACAGTCTCCACCATGCCGGTCAGCGACATGCAGACGGCCATGCCGAAACTGGCGCGCACCAGCATCAGCTTGCGGCCGTAGCGGTCGCCCAGCCGTCCCCACAGCGGCGCCACCAGCGCGGCGGCGAAGAACGTCGCGCCGTAGGCGATGCCGGACCACTGCACAACAGCCGCGTGCCCCTCGGCACCCAGCTGCTCGACATAAAGCGGCAGGAAGGGCAACAGCAGCGTCATGGCGACCAGAGTGCTGAACGAACCGGCAAAGCACACGGCAAGATTGCGGCGCCAGTGGATGTTGTGGGCGCCTTGCATGGCAGGGGTGGCTTCTTGCGGCATGTCCTGTCCTGTCCGGCAAGTCTCTCGACGACTTGTTCCGGATGCCATTTTGGGATACCAAGTTGGTATCCGTCATGGACGCAAGCCCGGCCGTTGTCAATGCGGCCATCTTAAACGTGATCGGCAAACGCTGGCCAGCGACCCGATCGCCGAAACAAATGGCCAGAACGGAACCGCCATGTCCCAGATGCAGAATGTCGAAAAACAGCTTCGGGAGATGATTCTCGGCCTCGAGATCGGTCCGGGCGAGCGGCTGACGGAACGCTGGATCGAAAGCCGCTTCGGGGCGTCGCGCACGCCGGTCAGGGCAGCATTGCTGCGGCTCGAGCCGGAAGGTCTGGTCTGCCGCGACGGGCGCGGCTGGACGGTATCGCCGATCAACATCGCCGAGCTCGAGCAGATCGCCGTCTACCGCGAGGCGGTCGAGGTGGCGGCGGTCAAGCTGACTTGTGCCTTGGAGGACAGGAGCGCCGTCGACGTCATCGAGGCGATGCTGGACTCCTGCGACGCTGGCACCCCGCGCGAGGGATGGCATCGCGTCGGCATGGATTTTCACATCGAGCTGGCACGCCTGTCCGGCAACGAGTTCCTGTTCAGGGCGGTTCGCGATGCGATGACGCGCCTGTCGCGGGCGCGTTGGCTGGAGGTGCGCGACGAGGCGGCACTCGGCCGTGCCTGGGCCGAACACCGTGCCATTCTGGCGGCGGTGCGGGCCGGCGATGCGGATGAGGCGGCACACCGGCTTTCGGCTCATATCGTCGGCAGCCGCGACCGGCTGGTGACATCATTGCACAATGACCGGCGCGGCCTGCGTGCCAGGGGATTTGCCGTCGTCGCGGCTTGATTGCCGAGGCAACTACTTTCGCCCTCGCTTCGCGAGCGCCGATGGCGTAAGAGCGGCGATGGAAAACAACCGATTTGAAACACCCGTGACCGTCAAGTCGGGCGCGGAGGGAACCACTCAGCTCTTGCGGACCGTCCGCGAGGCTTCCGACTACCTCCTCAACAACTGGCCCGGCAAGCGCAGTCCAAAGCATCGCGAAGCGCTGCAGGCCTGCCATGATGCGCTGGCCGGCGACAAACCGGCGATGACTGCAAGGCGCGCCTTCATCGCCGCCGCGCGCGAGGTGAACGTGTTCGTCAGCGACAAGGCGCCGGCCTGAAGACGCAGCGGGATTCCTAGGCCAAATCCGATCCGCCTCGCGGGCCGGATGCGTTTTACTCTGCCGTTTCCGTTTCGGTCTCGGACGTGGTCTCGTCTTCGGGCTTCGAACGTTCCTTGGCTGCCGCCTTGGCCGCCTGCTTTTCCGCCTTCTTGGCAGCCTTCTGCCGGTCGCGTTCCTTGCGTTCCTGGCCGTAATTCGGTGCTCGCGCCATATCTCTTCCTTTCACAATCCCAAAGGTTCTTAGCCCTGCCTAGGGGCATTGGGCTACAAACACAACACCGCAAAGGGCGATCGGCTCCATACACAGCCGGCAGGCCGGCTGAACACGGTTCCGTGGCTTGCAAGATAGCCGGCACAATGGTGTAGGAGGGGCCGGGAGGGCAAATCACAAGCCGACTTTTTCACCAAGTGACCGATGGCCACCCTTCAAAGAAACGCACAGAAGCTATTCTACTATGCGCGCAATGCCGCGCGCGATATCGCACCGCAGGCGCTGTTCCGCCGCAGGCTCGCCGGGCTGCTCGAGCAGGCCAGGCTTTCGGACGGATCGGTCCGCGCGCGTCTCAACTATTACAACAGATTGCAGAAGGCTTTCGCGCCGAGCGCCGGGGCCGCACCGGTCAGCCGGCTGCCGACAGACCGGAGCATGTATTACTACGATCTGAAGGAATTTACCCGCTACTTCGATCCCGATTTGCGCATCGACCTCGAATTCGGCGACGTCGTCGAAGTGCCTGCGATGCCGTCGATCGTCAAGGATCGGCCGATCGCCGGCGATAACAGGAACGGGATCCTGTTCAAGCTCAACAAGTTCCGCCACTTCCACATGCCCGCCGACGATGTTGCCTTCGCGGACAAGCTTCCGGTTGCGGTGTGGCGCGGCGAGCTCAACAACCCGATAAGGACCTTGCTTCTGGAGGCCGCGCGCGATCTGCCCTTTTGCGATGTCGGCACGCCCAAACCGACGGCAGCGCCGGAATATCGCAAGCCTTACCTGAGCATCGATCAGCAGCGGCGCTGTCGCTACATCATTTCACTCGAAGGCAACGATGTGGCGACCAACCTAAAATGGATCATGAGTTCGAATTCACTGTGCCTGATGCCGCCGCCGACATATGAGACATGGTTCGCCGAAAGCGAACTCGTGGCTGACGTTCACTATGTACCGCTCGAACCTGATTTCACGGATCTTGCCGAGCGGGTGCAGTATCTCGAACGTCATCCGACTGAGGCAGAGCGCATCGTTGCCGCCGCCAACGCCTATTGCCGCAAGTTCGCCGACGAACGGGCCGAGCAGGCGATCTGCTTGCTCGTGCTCTACAAGTATTTCGTGCTCAGCGGTCAGATCGAGCCTGATCCCGAGGTCTGGCGTTTTATCTCCGGCTAAGCCCGCAGCGACCTTCGACCTGATCCGGATCCGGAGTCAGACACCTTCCCGGTCGAGAACCAGATCGGCCGGACCAAACCGGTCCTTTGCCGTGAACTGCTGGTGCCAGTAGGGGTAGAGAACGGGCGGGCGGCTGACTGCGTCGAGGCGTGCGCGCTCATCGCTGGTCAGCACAAGGCTTGCAGCGGCGATATTGTCCTTGAACTGTGCTTCGGTCCGTCCGCCGATGACCAGCGAACTGATGGCCGGCCGGCCGAGCAGCCAGGCAAGCGCCACCTGCGCCGCCGACACGCCATGGTTGTTGCCGATATAGGCAAGCACGTCGACGATCCGCCATAGCCGCTCCTCATCACGGATCGGCGGTTCAGACCAGCCGCTGAGCTGGCGGGCGGTGGCCTGGTCGCGGTTGTATTTGCCGGACAGCAGTCCGCCGGCGAGCGGGCTCCACACCAGCACGCCAAGCCCCTGGTCGACCGAGATCGGCAGCAGTTCATATTCGGCTTCGCGCGCTTCCAGCGTGTAGTGGATCTGCTGGGTGACGAAGCGCGGCTGGTGCTGGCGGTCGCTGATCCCCAGCGCCTTCATCACTTGCCAGCCGGAATAGTTGGAACAGCCGACATAGCGGACCTTGCCCTGGCTGACGAGCGTGTCGAGCGCGGCGATGGTCTCCTCCAGCGGCGTCGTGCCGTCCCATTCGTGCAGGAAATATATGTCGATGACGTCGGTCCTGAGGCGCTTCAGGCTCTTCTCGCACTCGCGGATCAGATGGTAGCGCGACAGCCCTTCGTCGTTGGGACCGTCACCGATCCGCATGCGCGCCTTGGAGGCGATCAGTACATCGCCCTTGCGCCTGCCGCCGAGCGCGTCGCCGATGATCTCTTCCGAAAGCCCATTCGAATAGACATTGGCGGTGTCGATGAGATTGATGCCGGAATCGATGCAGAGGTCGATCATCCGGCGCGCCTCGTCGAGATCGGTCTTGCCGACCGCCGAAAATGCGCCGGCGCCGCCAAAGGTCATGGTGCCCATGGTCAGCGTCGAAACCTTCAGCCCGGAACGGCCGAGAGTGCGGTATTCCATGTCAGATCCTCGCAATTGCGTTGAGAAGGGCTGCTTCGAAGGCTGCCCAAAAGGACGTGGCATTTGTAGGACAATTCGCGCCGCTTGTCGTGCATGCGATTGAGGTTGATCGATCACATCTCACGGATTTGCGCGACCGGCGCACAGGCCGGCTGCAATAAAACCGTCATTGCCGGCCTGTATGCAAGTCGGCTCAAGGTGTTCGATCTTGGCTGGCAGGCCGGACGCCGACACGGGCGTGCACGCGGAGCAGCATAAATGACTGAAGCAAAACAGAATTCTCCCGCCAAGGACTGGCTGGAGGCGGAACTCGCCGACACGCTCGACGAAGACTATGAGCTGGAAATGTCGGAACCGGCGCTGTCGCTGGAAATCGCCAGAATCTACAAGAACGCGCATCCGCCCTCGATGAATCGCCTGCAATATTTTCGCGACCTGATCACGCTGCAATCCGAATTGATCAAGCTGCAGTCCTGGGTGGCTTACACCAAGAAGAAGCTGGTTGTGGTTTTCGAGGGCCGCGACTCGGCCGGCAAGGGCGGCGTCATCAAGCGCATCACCCAGCGGCTCAATCCGCGCATCTGCCGCGTCGTTGCCTTGCCGGCGCCGACCGAGCGCGAGAAGTCGCAATGGTATTTCCAGCGCTACGTGCCGCATTTGCCGGCAGGCGGCGAGATCGTGCTGTTCGACCGCTCCTGGTACAACCGCTCCGGCGTCGAAAGGGTGATGGGATTTGCCGAACCGGATCAGGTCGAGGAGTTTTTTCGCGACGTGCCGGAGTTCGAGCGCATGCTGGTCCGCTCCGGCATCACGCTGGTCAAATACTGGTTCTCCATCACCGACGAGGAGCAGCAGATGCGTTTCCAGATGCGCATCCATGATCCGATGAAGCAGTGGAAGCTGTCGCCGATGGACCTGCAGTCGCGCGTGCGCTGGGAGCAGTACACCAAGGCCAAGGAAGAGACCTTCGCCCGCACCAACATTCCCGAAGCCCCCTGGTTCATCGTCGAGGGCAACGACAAGAAGCGGGCACGGCTGAACTGCATCGATCATCTCCTCAAGCAGATGCCTTATCAGGAGGTGCCGCACGAGGAGATCACGCTGCCCGACCGCGTCTTCAATCCCGAATACGAGCGCCAGGTATTGCCGCGCGAGCTGTATGTGCCGGAGAAGTATTAAGGCAGAGCTCCCTTCTCCCCGTCACTATACGGGAGAAAGATGCCGGCAGGCGGATGAGAGACAGCGCCAACCTCGACAGTTGAACCTGCCAAAGTCACTGCATGGGACCAAACTTATTTTGATGTCATATTGCCATAGGGGGTATTGTCCGGCAGCGTAATCATTGATCGATTGCGCCGCCCCTCATTGCCCTGCCGGGCATTTTCTCCCCGTATAGTGACGGGGAGAAAGGGGCCTGTACCGAGGTTTCGCCAACAGAGCAGACGAAACGTCCTAATCGCGCTTGATGATCAGATGCGTGGCATTCGGCGTTGCGACCTGCTCGCTGCAGCGGTAGCCGAGCCGGGGCATGTCGATGCCGGCAAAAAGATTCTCGCCTGAGCCGAGCAGCATCGGCGATATCGCAAGATGCATGTCGTCGACGAGCTTTTCCTGGAGATATTGCCGGATCGTGGCGACGCCGCCGCCCAGCCGTACATCCTTGCCATCAGCCGCTGCCTTCGCCTTTTCCAGCGCTGAGTAGATACCATCGGTTACGAAATAGAAGGTCGTGCCGCCGTCCATGACAAGAGGATCCCGCGGAAAGTGGGTGAGCACGAAGACCGGCACATGGTAGGGCGGATTGTCTCCCCACCAGCCTTTCCAGGTGTCATCGGGCCAAGGTCCGCGGATCGGCCCGAACATGTTTCGGCCCATGATCCACGCCCCGATATCTTCGAAGCTGCGCGTCACAAACGTGTCGTCGGTATCCGTGGTCCCGCCATCTTCACCAGACATGTTGCGGAAGGTTCGGGTGCCGAGCATCCATGTGTGCAAGGCTTCCCCGCCGATGCCCAGCGGCTCTTTCAGGTCCTGGTCGGGACCGGCGCCGAAGCCGTCGATAGACAGGGTGAATGCGTTGACACGAAGCTTGGACATGAGTACTTCCCTAAACCGGTTGTAAAATACAATCAGTTGTTTTTAGCTGGACTGATTGCGTTTTGCAAGCGGTACTTCGCCGCCGAGCAAGAGCGGCTTGTTTGGCCAGCATCAGGACCACCGCAAAGAGGGGATGGTTGCAGCAGCAGCTACTTGCGCCGCGACGCCTCGAGTATGCGCTCGACAGCTAGGCGGAGCGGCGACAGACTGTCTGTCACTACGGTCCAGACGATGGCGTCGGAAGTCTTGTGGTATTCGTGACGCAAAACGTTGCCAATTCCACGAATCTGTTTCCAGGGAATTTCTGGAGCAAGAGCGAGCAAATCGTCCGGGATGTGCCGGGTGGCTTCAGAAATGATCTCGATGCCGCGCTCCACGCCATGACGAAGCAGCCAGTCGTCACGAAAGTCATCCAGGGTCTTGCCGGCGGTGGCAGTGCTGATGCCATCCAAAGCCGCTATGATCTCGGCTAGGATCGGCTCGATCCGGCGGACTGCCATCAGAATACGCGCACGGCCGATTGTTCGATCTCGGCCTTCAACATGGGATGAAGGCTGTCGCGTGTGGTGATGTCAATTTCCGTTGACATCTTCTCTTCCAGAAATTGCTTGATCCCGACCAGGTCGATCAGAGAAAAGCGCCGCGCCGGATCATAGTCGATGAACAGATCAAGATCGCTGTCCGGCTGCGCATCGTCCCGCGCCGCCGACCCGAACAGATACAGCGAAGTCGCGCCCATGCCCTTGATGGCATCTGCGTTCCTCTGCAACCGTTCGATGACCTCGTTCCTGCTCATGAGTCCATTCTAGCGGATTGCAGCAAAATCCCAAAACGATGCGAGTGCCTACCCCTTCAGCATCGCCGCCACCTCGGGCGCGAAATAGGTGAGGATGCCGTCGCAGCCGGCGCGCTTGAAGGCGAGCAGCGATTCCAGCATCGCCTTGTCGCCGTCGATCCAGCCATTGGCGGCGGCCGCCTTGATCATCGAATATTCGCCCGACACCTGATAGGCGAAGGTCGGCATGCGGAATTCGTCCTTCAGCCTGCGGATGATGTCGAGATAGGGCAGGCCGGGCTTGACCATCAGCATGTCGGCGCCCTCGGCGAGGTCCTGCTCGGCCTCTCGCACCGCCTCGTCGAAATTGGCATGGTCGAGATAGTAGGTCTTCTTGTCGCCCTTGAGCAGGCCGGCGGTGCCGACCGCCTCGCGATAGGGTCCGTAGAAGGCGGAGGCGAATTTCGTCGCGTAGGACATGATCGCCACATCCTGAAAACCATTGGCGTCGAGCGCATCGCGGATGGCGCCGATGCGGCCATCCATCATATCGGACGGGGCAATGATATCGGCCCCGGCCGAAGCCTGGATGACGGCAGCCGCGGCGACCTGCTCCACGGTCTGGTCGTTGACGATGATGCCGTCACGCAAGATGCCGTCATGGCCGTGCGAGGTGAAGGGATCGAGCGCCGCGTCGGTGATGATGCCGATCTCGGGCACCGCGTGCTTGATGGCGCGCGTGGCGCGGTTGATGACGTTTTCCGGATCGAGGATGTGCGAACCGGTCTGGTCGCGCAGGCCGAGCTCGACATTGGGGAAGGTGGCGATCGCCGGAATGCCGAGCCTTGCCGCGCGCTCGGCCTCCTTGACGGCAAGGTCAAGCGACAGGCGGAAGACGCCGGGCATGGCGGCGATCGGTTCGCGGATGTTTTTCCCGTCGACGACGAAGATCGGCCAGATCAGGTCGTCGGCGCTCAGCCGGTTCTCCTGGACGAGGCGGCGCGACCAGTCGGCCTTGCGCATGCGGCGCAAACGGCGGCTGCCGGTGATCTCGTCGACGCTGCGCGCGCCGGCAGGCTTAGCTGGGGTGAATCTGTTCATTGCCAAAACTCCGGATCGGCGGCTTTTACCACGAGCCTCCGCCGCTGACCAATGCGGCACGATTGTGCCAGCGTCGTAAGGGAGCGGTATGCCGAGTTTCAGGTTAGGCCGAGCCGGAGTCGAGGACGGGCGCGAAGCGACCAAACAGGTGGGTTCCGAGAACCGGAACGGAGCGTACGTTTAGGTACGCGAGTACTGGAAGCGCAGGAAACCGCCGTTTGCAGGCCGGCATCACCTGAAACTCGGCATACCTATGGCTGACCGTTGCCGGACAGGACCTGCGCCGCGCCCCGCATGGCGACGCGGAACGCCTCGTCGAAGCTGACGCCGCGCACTTGCCAGCTGTAGGTCCTGCCGCCCGTAGCCAGCCGCCAGTCGGCGATCCAGCCCAATTCCTTGTCGCTCCAGACGATGCTGCCGGCAAGCGCCTGGTCGGCGCCGGCCTGTTTGGCGGCCTTGTCCAGAGCCGCCATATCCGTCTCGTGCAGCGCCTTGTCGTCCAGCCCGGATTCTGAGAGCAGCGACGCCTTGGGAAACGCGATCCGCATCGCCAGCGGGTCGGCAGCATTCACGAACGATTCGCGCATCGGTGCGCCGCGCTCATCGTCGGCGGTCAGCGCGAAATGCCTGGCGCCTTGCTCCGTTGCGAGAAAGATCGCCAGCCGCGGTCGCTCGGCGAGCCACGGCTTGCTGCCGAGCGAGGCCAGTACCGGGTCGATCACACCAGGCCTGTAGAGGCAGGTAAGATCGTGCGGCCGGTCATGCGTGCCTTGTTCGTCGTGGATCGGAATGCCTTCCATCCGGTCGCGATAGCGGAATTCGGCAACGAAGCTGCCAGCCTTGTCGCGCAGCACCGCCATTACAGGCTTTTTCGGCAGCCGCTGATCGCCGGAGACCCTGACCAGAACCGCATCCAGGCAGGCCTTGAAGCCGATCCGGCGGTTTTCTTCTCCCTCGCCGGTGACGATGGTCTTCGCGCGATAGAGGTCGTCCGCGGCCAATGCGGGACGAGCGGTCGCGCATACAATCAGGCCGATCGCCAACAGGGCAAGACGCGAAAATCCAAGCATGGCTCAATGTCCGGTTTGAAAGCCCGCCATCAATATGGTCCGTTCTAGCATCGGCCGCCGGCGGTGGCCAAGGCGGCAGGATTGCCCTTGGCATTGACGGAGCCATGCGCCACGCTTTAGCACTTCAGTCCCGGCGGCGCGGGGAGGGATTCTTAGGCGATGGATTTTGGCGGCGGCAACGAGATCCGCTTCGAACGATCGGGCAGGGCCGGCGTTGTCACGCTGACGCGGCCGCAGGCGCTCAATGCCGTCACCCACCGCATGGTCAACGCCCTCGACAAGGCGCTGCGCGCCTGGGAGCGGGACGACGGCATCGATGTTGTCGTCGTCAAGGCCGAGGGCAGGGCGTTTTCGGCCGGCGGCGACATCCTCCACATCTACGAGGCTGGCCGGGCCGGAAAGCCGCCGGTCGATTTCTTCGCCGACGAATACCGGCTGAACGCCCGCATCGCGCGGTTCGGGAAACCCTATGTCGCGCTGATCGACGGTATCGTCATGGGCGGCGGCGTCGGCATCTCGTTCCACGGCTCGCATCGGGTACTGACCGAGAACGCCCAGTTCGCGATGCCGGAAGTCGGCATCGGCTTTTTCCCGGATGTCGGCGCCAGCCATCTCCTGCCGAACCTTGGCGGCAGCTTCGGCATGTATCTGGCCCTGACCGGAAACCGCATCCGCTATGGCGATGCTTTGTGGTCTGGCCTGGCAACGCATACGATCAAGGCGCAGGACCAGGCCGGTTTTCTCGATAGGCTGGTCGCGACCGGCGACCCGGAACCGGCGCCGCGCGGCTTTTCCGTCCCGGCCCGGCGCGAGACGGACAGTCCGACGCTGGAAGCGATCGCCCGCCATTTCGCGCAACCGTCGCTGGGTGACGTCATCGGCAGCCTGGAGCGCGCCGCACCCGCCGATGCGTTCGCGGCAAAGACGCTGGCGACGATCCGCACCCGCTCGCCGACCAGCCTGCACGTCGCCTGGCGCGAGATCAGCGCCGGACTGACGCTGTCGATGGACGAGTGCATGCGGATGGAGTTCCGCATCCTCAACCGCATGCTTGCCGGCCACGATTTCTACGAAGGCATCCGCGCCGCCATCATCGACAAGGGCTCGACGCCGCAATGGCGGCCGGCAGGCATCGACGACGTCAGCGCTGCCGACGTCGATGCCTATTTCGCTCCGCTCGGCGAACGGGAACTCGAACTGTGAGCGACGTCACGTCGAGACGCGTCGTGCTCCAGCCCTCGACGGCCGAGGTCATCTTCGCCTGGTTCCAGCGCGTCATATCGGGCTACTGCCTGTTGTTCGGGATTTTGTACTGGATCCGGCTGATCGGCTTCTATCCCGGTTCGTTGTGGCGCTTCGACCTGATGCCGGTGCATTGGCAGGTGGCGGCGGTGACGCTCGCCGTCTTCTTCCCCTTCGCCGCCGCCGGCCTGTGGATGCTGGCCTCCTGGGGGCCGGTGATCTGGTTCATCTGCGCGGCGACCGAGACCGTCATGTATGCCGGCTTTCCCGAGCTCTTCGGCCACCGGCCGCTTATCCTCGCCTCGCATGCGGCGGTGGCGCTGCTCTACATCGTCTTTCGCGTGGTGATCTGGATGCAGAAGCGCCAGAGCCGGCAATAGAGCATCGACCGATGCTCAACAAGAATGGCGCCCGCGCGTCCTGTCGTACGCGCAAAGGACGCTCTAACTTCTATCGGCTTCCGCCCGGAATCATTGGCTAAATCTTTAGGTTAATCATCCTTGTTCGGGTGACCCTTCGTTAAGCCTCTTTCGAAACCTATTACCGGTAAGCTCTTGTTAGCCCTAGCGTTTAAGTCGAATTTTATGAGTATTCGATAGTGTCGCGATCAAGGTGAAAAACAAAAAATCACCAGGCGACAAACGAGAGGCAAAGACAATGATCAATTCCCGTCCGGCGGCGAAGACCGCCAACGTATCCGATGACCGTCGCGAGGCGATCCGTTCGCTGTACATGGAGTCGCTGCAACTGGTGGAGCGCCTGCACCGCCGCCTGCTTGACGTGATCAAGGACGAATTCGACCGCAACGGCCGTTCCGACATCAACGCCATCCAGGCGCTGCTGCTCTTCAACATCGGCAATTCGGAGCTGACCGCCGGCGAGCTGCGCTCGCGCGGCTACTATCTCGGCTCGAACGTCTCCTACAATCTGAAGAAGCTGGTCGATCTCGGCTTCATCAACCACCAGCGCTCGCGCATCGACCGCCGCTCGGTACGGATCTCGCTGACGCCAAAGGGCAGTGAGGTGGCGGAAGTCGTCGCCGGCCTATACGAGCGCCATGTCGGCTCGATCGAGCAGGTCGGCGGCATCAACACGGAAGAATTCAAGCAGATGAATCGCGCCCTGCAGCGCCTCGACCGCTTCTGGAACGACACCATCGCTTACCGGATGTAACGCATCCGCAGCATGTAGGGGAAAACCGCGCCGAAGAAGCGCGGTCGGGAGCGACCTAAAGACCGGTGCCGAAAAGCACCGGTCTTTCCGTTTCGTCACGCCAGACGATCCAAATCGCGGTCAGGGTCACGTTGCCGCCATATTCCCGGTGAAAGCGAGAATGCGGGTGATCTTGCGGCGAGAGCCAACCGTCTCCCTGCCAACCGTCTCTCTGAACGCGCATTGCGCCCGGCGCGTTCTCACACAGCAGGAACAGGGGGCCATGGTTGGCTAATTGTTAAGGACGCCAACCCTAGAGTACGGGCGGGATCGCCCGGTGAAAAAACTGTTACAGGAATGTCTGGAGCGTAAATGAGAACCAGTCGCCGTTTCTTCCTTTCTGGAGCCTCCGCGTTGGCCGCGACGATGATTGCCGGCGGCGCCAGCGCGCAGGACGTGATCGCGGATATCCTGAAATCCTCCGGCCGCGGCAACTGGGACGACCAGTTCGACGCCCGCGCCAGCCAGGGCGGCAAGGTGGCCTCGACGCTGCCGATCGTCAGCCTGCAGACCGTTGCGTTCACCGAGCAGGCGATCGCGCAGTATCAGAATATTGTCGCGCAGGGCGGCTGGCAGCCGGTCCCGGACACCAAGAAATTGCAGCTCGGCGTCATCGATCCCGACGTGGTGCCATTGCGCAGGCGCTTGATGATTTCGGGCGACCTGGCGCAGAGCGCCGGCCTTTCAGAGGCCTTCGATTCCTACGTCGATGCGGCGGTCAAGCGCTTCCAGGCGCGCCATGGCCTGCCTTCCGACGGGACACTGGGCCAATATTCGTATGCGGCGATGAATGTTTCGGCGCAGGTCCGGCTTGGCCAGCTGCAGACCAATCTGCAGCGGCTGCACGAGCGCGCCGGCACGCTGGGCAACCGTTATGTATTGGTCGACATCCCGGGCGCCCAGATCGAAGCGGTCGAGAACGACCGCGTCGTGCTGCGCCACACCGCCGTTGTCGGCAAAATCGATCGCCAGACGCCGATTGTCGATTCCAAGATCAACGAGATCATCGTCAATCCCTACTGGAACGCGCCGGTCTCGATCGTGCGCAAGGACATCATTCCGCTGATGCGGAAGGACCCCAACTATCTCAAGGACAGCAACATCCGTCTGTTCGCACCGGACGGCAGCGAGGTCGATCCGCTGACCGTCGACTGGTCGACCGACGACGCGGAGAAATACCGCTTTCGCCAGGATCCGGGCGCCGGCAATGCGATGGCCTCGGTCAAGATCAATTTCCCGAGCCCGGACGGCGTCTACATGCACGACACGCCGCAGCAGAGCCTGTTCGGCAAGATGATGCGCTTCGATTCCTCGGGCTGCGTGCGCGTCCAGAACGTACGCGACCTCGTCACCTGGATCCTGCGCGACACGCCGGGCTGGAGCCGCCAGTATTTCGAGGCAGCGATCAAGAGCGGCGAGAACATCCCGGTTCAGGTCACCAACCCGGTGCCGGTCTTTTTCCTCTACATCTCGGCCTGGTCGACGGGGCCTGGCGTCGTGCAGTTCCGCGACGACATCTACGGGCTCGACGGAGCCAACGAGCTGCAGATCACCTCCGCGCTCTAAGCGACTGATTTTTCTACTGAAAGGGCCGCCGGTGAGGGCGGCCTTTTTGCATCCGGCTGGGGGGCGCGCTTTGCGCCGGGTCCGGAAAGCGCCGTTCGGTACAGGCCCATGCAAGTCGCCATCTTCATCCTGATCGTGCTCGTCTTCGTCGCCGTTTCCGGCGCGCTGGTCCGGCTGGTGCGGGTGCCGTTGCCGGTGCTGCAGCTTGCCATAGGTGCCGCACTCGCCTGGCCAATGCGCGGCATCCATGTCGAGATCGATCCCGAGCTCTTCCTGCTGGTGTTCATTCCGCCGCTGCTGTTCAGCGATGCCTATGGCGCCCCGAAGCGCGAACTGGTGGCGCTGCGCGGGCCGATACTGGACCTCGCCATCGGGCTGGTCTTCTTCACCATCGTCGGCCTCGGCTACGCCTTGCACTGGCTGGTGCCGAGTGTTCCGCTCGTCGTCGCTTTTGCGCTCGCCGCGGTGCTATCTCCGACCGACGCAGTGGCCGTGTCCTCGATCGTCGACAAGAATGTGGTTCCGGCGCGGCTGATGCACATTCTGGAAGGCGAGTCGCTGCTCAACGACGCGTCGGGGCTGGTCATGTTCCGTTTCGCGGTGGCGGCGGTGTTGACCGGCAGCTTTTCCTTCGCCGCGGTATCTCTGACTTTCCTCTACGCCGTGGCAGTCGGCATCCTGGCCGGCGTGGTGGCATTGTTCGTTGCCGCCAAGGCGCTGCAATTGCTGAACCGCATCGGCGGCGTGCCAGCCGAGGCGCAGGTGCTGATCATGATCCTGCTGCCCTTCGTCGCCTATCTCGGCGCCGAGCATGTCGGGGCTTCGGGTATCCTGGCTGCGGTCACCGCCGGCGTGCTGACCGGCGGTTCCGGAATATTCCGCTTCCTCGGCGTTTCGGCGCGTATCCAGACGATGTCGCTGTGGACGACGCTGTCTTTCGTTTTCAACGGCGCGCTCTTCATCCTGCTCGGCCTGCAGTTTCCCGACATCATTGCCAACGTGCCGCCCGAGCTCAGCGGCCGCTATCCGGTCATCCAGCCGATCCTGACGGTGTTGGCGCTGACGCTCTGCCTGATCGCGCTACGCTTTGTCTGGATCTGGATTGGCGACACTACGGCCCGCGTCGTGGCGCGATTGCGCGAGCGCAAGGCCGAGCCGTTCGGACTGCGTATTCTCCTCGCCGGCTCGGTGGCCGGCGTGCGTGGCGCGATAACGCTGACCGGCATCCTGTCGCTGCCGCTCGCCATGCCGGACGGCTCGCCCTTTCCGGCGCGAGACGTGGCGATCTTCCTGGCCGCCGGCGTCATCATCTGCTCACTGGCCATCGCCAGCCTCACGCTGCCCTGGATAGCGCGCGGGCTGGTTGAGCCGGGCGAGGATGCCGGCGCTGCCGAGGAACGCCTGGCGCGTGTCGGCGCGGCCAAGGCCGCCATCGACCGCATCGAGAGCATCGCCGGTGCGGAAGACGGGGACGAAGGTGAGGTGCCCGTCGCCCGGCTCGCCGCGGCCGACAGCATTGTCGCCGGTTACCGCCGCCGCATCGCCGCCTCCGACGAGGCCGATGAAGCGCGCACTGAAGCCCGTGAAGCCGGACGGCTGGAGCTCGAAATGAGGCTCGCCGGCATCGAGGCCGAGCGCAAGGCGGTGCGCGCCATGTTTCGCAGCCGTGAGATCAACGATCACACCATGCAGGCGCTGCTTACTGAGATTACGCTTACGGAAGCTTTGCTGAAGGGCCGTCAGGCGAGGAAATAGCCAGCTCTTCGCCTTGCTGCCGCAATCCGGCCAGCAAATTTCGCGCTGCAAACGTGGCGGGGCGAAAGCAACTGTGTTAATGGCGCGGCAGGCCCCCCGGACGACAAGGATCTCAAGCATGGCAACAGCAGCGGCAGTGTCGAACAAATTCGAATCCTTCTTCGAAACCACGCTTGCCGATGCGGATCCGGAGATTTTCGGCGCGATCCGCAACGAACTCGGCCGCCAGCGCCACGAGATCGAGCTTATAGCATCGGAAAACATCGTCTCCCGCGCCGTTCTGGAAGCGCAAGGGTCGATCATGACCAACAAATATGCCGAGGGCTATCCGGGCAAGCGCTACTATGGCGGCTGCCAGTTCGTCGACGTGGCCGAGGACCTGGCCATCGAGCGTGCGAAAAAGCTGTTCAGCTGTAACTTCGCCAACGTTCAGCCGAATTCCGGCAGCCAGATGAACCAGGCGGTGTTCCTGGCGCTGCTGCAGCCCGGCGACACCTTCATGGGTCTCGACCTCAATTCCGGTGGCCACTTGACGCACGGTTCGCCGGTCAACATGAGCGGCAAATGGTTCAAGGTCGTTTCCTACGGCGTGCGCAGGGACGATCATCTGCTCGACATGGATGCGATCGAGAAGACCGCCCACGAGACCAGGCCGAAGCTGATCCTGGCCGGCGGCACCGCCTATTCGCGCGTCTGGGACTGGAAGCGTTTTCGCGAGATCGCCGACTCGATCGGCGCCTATCTGATGGTCGACATGGCCCATATCGCCGGCCTGGTCGCCGGTGGCGTGCATCCGTCGCCGCTGCCATATGCCCATGTGGTTACCACCACCACGCACAAGTCGCTGCGTGGCCCGCGTGGCGGCATGATCCTGTGCAACGACGAGGAGATCGCCAAGAAGATGAACTCGGCGGTGTTTCCGGGCCTGCAGGGCGGGCCGCTGATGCATGTCATCGCCGCCAAGGCGGTGGCCTTCGGCGAAGCGCTGAAGCCGAGCTTCAAGGTCTATGCCGAGAGCGTTGCCGCCAATGCCAAGGCGCTGGCCTCCAGCCTGCAGGAAACCGGTCTCGACATCGTCTCCGGCGGCACCGACAACCATCTGATGCTGGTCGACCTGCGCCCCAAGAACGCCACCGGCAAGCGCGCCGAGGCAGCGCTTGGCCGCGCCAACATCACCTGCAACAAGAACGGCATTCCTTTCGATCCCGAAAAGCCGTTCGTCACCTCGGGCGTGCGCCTCGGCACGCCGGCCGGCACCACGCGCGGCTTCGGCCAAGCCGAGTTCCGCGAGATCGGCAAGCTGATCGCCGAAGTGCTGGACGGGCTCAAGGCCGCGAATTCCGACGAGGGCAATGCAGCCGTCGAGGCAGCGGTGAAGGCGAAGGTGGCGGCGTTGACGGATCGTTTTCCGCTCTATCCCTATCTCGGTTGAGCTTACGCAAAAGTGTCATCCGTTATCGGCCACACGAGAAGCACTGTTGCAGTGGGGACCGAGTCCGGACAGGAGGCTTGACGATGATGCAGATTTTCCGTGTCGCTGGGTTTTGCGCGCTTGGCGTAGTGGCGACATTGGCCGCCTTGCCGCTGTCCGCCGCCTTGGCACAGTCTGCGCCCACCCCAGCCGCACCGAAGACCGAAACCTTCGGCATGTGGTCCACCACTGTGGACGAGATCGATACCGGCGAGGATCTGCGCAAGACCTGCGTCGCCTCGACCGCCTTTCTCGACGCGAGCGGTACCAGCGGCACTCTCACGCTCGCCATCTCGAACGGCGATGCACTGCCGCCCAGTGGCTATCCGACGCTTGTCATCGCCATGAAGAACAAGGACTTGCCGACTGGCGAGAATATTTCGGCGGTGTTCGGCGACAGCAACGGCAAGGTCAAGGCGACGGTCAATGCCATGGCCGGTGCCGGCGGAAAATGGATGTTGAACAACAACCCCGAGATCAGCCTGGCGCTGCTGCGTGCCATGCGCCGCGCCAGCGCACTCGATGTCACCTTCGCCGACACAGCGGTCGCGACCGTATCGATGGACGGCTTCACCAAGGCCTATCGCAGCCTCGGCGTGTCATGTGGGTTCCCGACTGGTGACGTCGCTCCGTAATCGGCCGGTGTTGCCGTCTCGTATGATGCTGGCAATTTTTCTCGCGCCTCGCTATCTCTGAGGCGCGAGAGACCACCCCCGGTGCTTTGCCATCCCGGCAAAAACCTCTAAGCCTTTCGCTCCACGAGAATCGCGAACATAAGGCTGTCCATGCGCTGTCCCTACTGCCAGTCCGAAGATACGCAGGTGAAGGATTCGCGTCCCGCCGAAGATGGCGCGGCGATCCGCAGGCGGCGCGTCTGCCCCGATTGCGGCGGCCGCTTCACCACCTTCGAACGCGTGCAGTTGCGCGACCTCGTGGTGGTGAAGAAGTCCGGGCGCAAGGTGCCGTTCGACCGCGACAAGCTGCTGCGCTCGGTCGAGATCGCCGTGCGCAAGCGCAATGTCGATCCCGAGCGTATCGACCGCGCGGTGACCGGCATCGTGCGCCAGCTCGAAAGCTCGGGCGAGACCGAAGTCGCCTCGGGCGAGGTCGGCCGCCTGGTGATGGAGGCGCTGAAGTCGCTCGACGACGTCGCTTATGTCCGCTTCGCCTCGGTCTATCGCAATTTCCGTGAGGCCAAGGATTTCCACGACGTGCTGGGCGAACTGAAGGGTGACGAGCTCAAGGAAGAGGACGCCGGCTGAGCATGGCAAGGCGCAGCCAAGCCGAACAAGAAGTTCTTGATCGCCGCTTCATGGCGGCAGCACTCAGGCTGTCGCGCAAAAATGCCGGGCGGACCTCGACCAACCCGTCCGTCGGCACGCTGATCGTGCGCGACGACGGCACCGGGCCGATGATTGTCGGCACCGGCGTCACCGCTGTCGGCGGCCGGCCGCATGCCGAGACCGAGGCGCTGGCCGAGGCCGGCGAGCTCGCACGCGGCGCCACCGCCTATGTCACACTGGAGCCCTGCGCCCACCATGGCCGCACGCCGCCTTGCGCCAATGCGCTGCTCAATGCCGGCGTCGCGCGGGTGGTTGGGGCTGCGAGCGACCCCGATCCACGCGTGTCCGGCAACGGCTATGCGATCCTGCGTGCCGCCGGTGTCGAGGTGGTCGAAAAGGTGCTGCTGGCAGAAGCCGCCGAGCAGATGGCCGGCTATCTCATTCGATCTCTGAAAAAACGTCCGGAAGTGATCCTGAAACTTGCGCTTTCCAGCGACGGCAAGATCGGCACGGAAGGCGCGGGGCAGGTCTCGATCACCGGCGACGTCGCCCGGCGCGAAGTCTATATGATGCGGGCCGAAGCCGACGGCATATTGATCGGCATTGGCACGGCGCTCGAGGACGATCCGGCTCTGACGGTGCGGTTGCCGGGGCTGGAAAACCGTTCGCCGGCGCGCATCGTGCTCGACCGCCAGATCAGGCTGCCGGAAACGTCGAAACTGGTCGCCGGCGTCGACCGGGTTCCGCTCTATGTCGCCGCCTGCGCTGAAGCTGATCCGCACCGGCGCGCCGCGCTCGAACGCGCCGGCGTGCGCTTCATCGGCACCGAGACGTATGAAGGCGATATTGCGCTGCCGGAACTGCTCGAGGATCTGGCCGCGCTCGGCATGGCCAGCGTGCTGGTCGAGGGCGGCGCCAAGGTGGCCAAGGCCTTCCTCGCCGAAGGGCTGGTCGACCGCATCGTGCTGTTCCAGGGCCAGGAGCCGATCGGCAAGCGCGGCATTGTATCGCCCATTGACGCCGACCATATCCCGGCAGGATTTCGCAAATTGCGCGACATGCGTTTCGGCGAAGACAGCTACGCCGAGTGGATAAGGGATTTCTAGGCCATGATCCCGAACCGAAGGTCCGCGTTAGCGAAAAGTGGGAACCGGATTTCGGAATAGATCATGCCAAACAAAAAAGATCATGGCCAAACAAGAAGACAGGATCTGATGTTCACCGGGATTGTCACTGATGTCGGCACCGTCGCTGCCGTGAAGCCGCTGAGAGAGGGCATCGGCTTGCGCATCGACACCGCCTATGACCCGCAGACGATCACCATTGGTGCTTCGATTTCCTGCGGCGGCGTCTGCCTGACGGTGACGGCGCTGCCGGAAAGCGGCGCCAATGCGCGCTGGTTCGAGGTCGAGGCCTGGGAAGAGGCACTCAGGCTGACGACGGCGATGGCCTGGAAATCCGGCACCAGGATCAATCTGGAGCGGGCGCTGAAGATCGGCGACGAACTCGGTGGCCACATCGTTTCAGGCCATGTCGACGGCACGGCCGAGATCGTGGCGCGCAAGGAGGAAGGCGATGCCGTGCGCTTCACGCTGGAAGCGCCGCGCGACCTGGCCAAATTCATCGCACCCAAGGGCTCCGTCGCGCTCGACGGCACTTCGCTCACCGTCAACAAGGTCGAAGGCACCCGCTTCGACGTGCTGCTGATCCATCACTCGCTGACCGTGACCACCTGGGGCGAACGCCAGGTCGGCGACCGGGTCAATCTGGAGATCGACACCATGGCCCGCTACGCGGCGCGCTTGGCCGAGGCCGCGAAAGAGGGGCTTTGATGGCCCTGCCGGAGAGCGGCGTGGATTCATACGGTTGGTCCGAACAGGACGAGCACCTCGGATTTAATTCGCGCCTTGTTCCGTTCCGTTGGCGCTGCCCCTCACCCGCCTGCCGGCGACCTCTCCCCGTAAACGGGGCGAGGGGCGCTGTCATCGATGGTTTCGCCAATCACCAGCGTTGCAAGAAGGGCGCCGGCGTCGCGGCCAGCTTCTTTCGCCCCGTTTACGGGGAGAAATGCCCGACAGGGCAATGAGGGGCAGCGCCGGCTTCGGTAATTGATCTCTCCAGCACGGGTTGCGAACCCATCATTTGTCCGATTGCACTGGGCGCTCAAGCAAGCTTTGAACTTCCGGCCGATTGGCCGTACATTGCCGCTCAGGAGAACGACGATGATCTCACCCGCTTTGAAAACACCTTGCGGCCGTGTGCGCGGCGAGCGTCTGGAAACGCCCGTCACTGCTGACCAGAAGAGCCTCATAGAACATGCGGCGGCACTTCAGGGCCGGGCAGTGGTGGATTTCGTGCTGACCAGCGTGCTGGATGCTGCTCGCCGTGTCACCGAGGAGCATCAGCGCCTCGACCTGCCCGTCCGCGACTGCCAGGCTTTCGTCGATGCCCTGATCAATCCGCAGCCGGTGAACGATCGTCTGCGCGACACAATCCGCCGCTATCGTAAGGCCGCTGGCGTCTGAGCGGGGCATGATGACCAAGGGCAAAAAGACTTCCAGGCATGAAGAGCAACTGACGCGCGAAGCATTGGCCGATGTGGACTCCGGCCGCGTAATCGATCACCATGTCGTACTGGCTTTGGGCAGAAAGCCTTGACGCCAGTGAGCCGCTTCCAGCATCGCGCCGGGAAACCAAATAATCAGGGACTGTCGCCGCATCTCCACCAATCTTCCGCTTGCGATCAAACCGGCTTCGGCCTAAGTCACCGGCGATCCCGGAGACATCTATGGCTGGCACATCCCAACACGGCAAAGCGTTCATTCGCCCGAAGAAGAAGGCCCACCTTCTTGTCATCGAGGCGCGCTTCCATGACGATCTTGCCGACGCGCTGCTCGAAGGCGCGACAATCGCGCTCGAGGAAGCGGGCGCGACATACGATGTCGTCACCGTTCCGGGCTCACTCGAAATTCCCGCAGTGATTTCCTTCGCGCTCGACGGCGCCGCCGAAGGCGGGCCGAGCTATGATGGTTTTGTCGCCCTCGGCACCGTCGTGCGCGGTGATACCTATCATTTCGACATCGTCGCCAATGAATCCAGCCGTGCCCTGATGGACCTGTCCGTGCAGGATGCGGTCTGTATTGGCAACGGCATCCTGACCACCGAAAACGACGAGCAGGCCTGGACGCGGGCCAGGCGTTCGGAAGGCGACAAGGGCGGCTTTGCCGCGCGTGCGGCGCTGACTATGATTGCCCTCAAGCAACAGTTGGGAGAGCGATCGTGAGCGAACCCGCATCACCCGGCCAGCCTGCGGTACGCCACGCCAACAAGCGCGGTGCTGCCCGTCTGGCCGCCGTGCAGGCGCTCTACCAGATGGATGTGGCCGGCAGCGGCGTCTTCGAGATCACCGCCGAATACGAGGCGTTCAGGCTTGGCAAGGAAGTCGACGGCGCGCTCTATCGCGAGGCCGACGCACAATGGTTCCGCGCCATCCTTGCCGGCGTCGTCGAGAACCAGAAGACCATTGATCCGATCATCCGCCAGGCGCTGACCGAGGACTGGCCACTGTCCAGGCTCGATTCGACGCTGCGCGCCATATTGCGCGCCGGCGTCTACGAACTGATGAAGCGAGAGGACGTGCCGGTGGCTGTCATCGTTTCGGAATATGTCGATATCGCCAAGGCGTTTTACGAAGAAGACGAGCCGAAGCTGGTCAACGCGGTGCTCGATCGCGTGTCGCGCCGGGTGCGCGGCGAGGGGCGCGGCAAGGACGCTTCATGACGGCCGTCGCTATCGCCGAGGCTGGCAGGGAAGCGCGCCGCACGGCGCTCATCCTTGCCGCTTCGCAGGCGATCATCGGTTCGGCCGCACCCATCGCCATTTCCGTGGGTGGATTGGCCGGACATTATCTGCTCGGCTCCGACAAGTCGCTGGCGACCGCACCGATCACCGGCTTCAACGTCGGCGTGGCGCTCGGCGCGCTTCCGGCCGCCGCCATCATCCGCCGGCTCGGCCAGCGTGACGGCTTCATGACCGGCACGATCGTCACTGCGCTCGGTGGTCTGGTCGCCACGCTGGCGCTGTTCCAGGCCAGCTTTTGGCTGTTCGCCTTCGGCCTGCTGGTGATCGGCATCGGCGGCGCCTTCGTCCAGCAATTCCGCTTCGCCGCCGCCGACAACGCGCCGTCTGAATTCAAGGCGCGCGCCATCTCCTTCGTGCTGGCCGGCGGCATCGTCACCGCCATCCTCGGGCCGCAGATCGTCATCTTCACCCGCGAATTGTTTGTGCCGGTGATGTTTGCCGGCTCGTTCGCGTCGATCCTGGTGCTGGCGGCGGTCGGCGCCGCCATCCTGTCGCTCCTGCGCATCCCTGCCAGGGCAGCCGGCAAAGTGGAAATCGCCGACAGCGACGCGCGGCCGCTCGCCGAGATCGTGACCAGGCCGCGCTTTGTGGCGGCGCTGTTTTGTGCCGTCGGCAGCTACGCGCTGATGAGCTTCGTCATGACCGGCGCACCGCTCGCCATGGTCGGCTGCGGCCTGTCGACGGACGACGCCACGCTCGGCATTTCCTGGCATGTCATGGCAATGTTCGCGCCGAGCTTCTTCACCGGCTCGCTGATCTATCGCTTCGGTGCCGAACGGATCGTCGCAACCGGCCTTGTGCTGCTGATCGGCTGCGCCGTGGTGGCGCTGTCGGGCCTGGCCCTGTGGCAGTTCTGGACGGCGCTGATCCTGCTCGGCCTCGGCTGGAATTTCGGTTTCATCGGCGCCACCGCCATGGTCGCCGACAGCTACCGGCCATCCGAAAAGGGCAAGGTCCAGGGTTTTCACGATTTCGTCCTGTTCGGCTCCGTCGCTTTCGCCTCGCTGATGTCGGGCGCGGTCTACAACGCCTGGGGCTGGGAGATGCTGAACTGGATCATCTTCCCGGTGACGGTGCTGTGCTTCGTGGCGCTGGGCGTGTTGAAGATGACAAGCGTACGGCCGACCAGCGCATGACCCCGAACCGAAGGTTCGGAAAGGATCATGCGCAAAATCAAAAGTGCTACAGCGCCCTTTGCGCGTCCAAACGGACGCGCGGCGCTGTAGTGACATGACGCTGTCGGGATCAGACAGCCGCGGATTCACCCGCATCCGAACAAAATTATTGCCTGCAGGGGCGGCCTGATCGTCGCCGCCCTTGCCGTGCTGATCTATGACGGGCTGTCGGCGATCGAGGGCTACACCGCGCGTCGCATGGGGCAGGAGACGGCGTAGTCACCAAAAACTCAGATGTCGCGTTCACTCATCTCGGCGGAAATGGATTCCAAACAGCGATTTCGATGACTCGGCCGGGGTTCTGAAGTGAAAGAGCGGCTCTGCCGAGAGGCTTTTGGGCGAAAGCCGGGCAAAAACCGAACAATATCTTGACGTTCGCAACCCTGTTTCGCATAAGCCGGTGCGAAGGGAGCGGATTCCGCGCGCGGAATCCGCTCCCCTGTCTCAACGGCCCAGGGAGGGGTTCTTTTGGGTCATCAAGCGAGGAAAATCCGGCAATGACCATAATTTCAGCTGTCATCGCCTGCGGTCTGCTTTCAGTCCTTTACGCCATCTGGGCGACACGTTCGGTCCTCGCGGCCGATCAGGGCAATGCACGCATGCAGGAAATTTCCGCGGCCATCCGCGAAGGCGCGCAGGCCTATCTGGCGCGCCAGTACACCACCATCGCCATCGTCGGTGTCGTGGTCCTGCTGCTCGCCTGGTGGCTGCTTTCGATCACCGCCGCCATCGGCTTCCTGATCGGCGCCGTTCTGTCGGGCGCTGCCGGCTTCATCGGCATGCACGTCTCGGTGCGCGCCAATGTCCGCACCGCGCAGGCGGCTTCCAACAGCCTCGCTGCCGGCCTCGAGATCGCCTTCAAGTCTGGCGCCATCACCGGCATGCTGGTCGCTGGCCTGGCCCTGCTCGGCGTCTCGATCTACTACCTGATCCTCACCCAATTCATGGGCCTCCAGCCCAACGACCGTGTCGTCATCGACTCGCTGGTTTCGCTCGGCTTCGGCGCCTCGCTGATCTCGATCTTCGCCCGTCTCGGCGGCGGCATCTTCACCAAGGGCGCCGACGTCGGCGGCGATCTCGTCGGCAAGGTCGAAGCCGGCATTCCCGAAGACGATCCACGCAATCCGGCCACCATCGCCGACAATGTCGGCGACAATGTCGGCGACTGCGCCGGCATGGCCGCCGACCTGTTCGAGACCTATGCGGTGACCGTGGTCGCCACCATGGTTCTGGCCGCCATCTTCTTCGGCGGCACTGCCGTTCTCGGCGCCACGATGCTCTATCCGCTGGCCATCTGCGGTGCCTGCATCCTGACTTCCATCGTCGGCACTTTCTTCGTCAAGCTCGGCGCCAACGGCTCGATCATGGGCGCGCTCTACAAGGGCCTGATCGTCACCGGCCTGCTGTCGATCGTCGGCCTCGGCGTCGCCACCTCGGCAACACTGGGCTGGGGCGAAATCGGTACGGTCGACGGCATGGCCATCACCGGCGCGAACCTGTTCATCTGCGGCCTGATCGGTCTCGTGGTGACCGGCCTCATCGTGGTGATTACCGAATATTATACCGGCACCGACAAGCGCCCGGTGAACTCCATCGCCCAGGCTTCGGTCACCGGTCACGGCACCAACGTCATCCAGGGTCTTGCGGTCTCGCTGGAATCGACGGCACTTCCGGCGATCGTCATCATCGGCGGCATCATATCGACCTACCAGCTCGCCGGCCTCTACGGCACGGCGATCGCAGTCACCACGATGCTCGGCCTTGCCGGCATGATCGTTGCGCTCGATGCCTTCGGCCCGGTCACCGACAATGCCGGCGGCATTGCCGAAATGGCCGGCTTGCCCAAGGAGGTGCGCCAATCCACCGATGCGCTCGACGCCGTCGGCAACACCACCAAGGCGGTGACCAAGGGCTACGCCATCGGTTCGGCCGGTCTCGGCGCGCTGGTGCTGTTCGCGGCCTACTCCAACGACCTGAAGTTCTTTGCCGCCAATAGCGACAAATATCCTTACTTCCAGGGTATGGGCGAAGTCTCTTTCGACCTCTCCAACCCTTACGTCGTCGCCGGCCTGATCTTCGGCGGTCTGATTCCGTATCTGTTCGGCGGCATCGCCATGACCGCCGTCGGCCGTGCGGCGGGTGCCATCGTCGAGGAGGTGCGCAAGCAGTTCCGCGAGGATCCGGGCATCATGGCCGGCACGTCGAAGCCGAACTATGCGCGTGCGGTCGACCTTCTGACCAAGGCGGCGATCCGGGAAATGATCATTCCGTCGCTGCTGCCGGTGCTGGCGCCGCTGGTCGTCTATTTCGGCGTGCTGCTGATCTCGGGCTCGAAGGCATCAGCCTTTGCGGCGCTCGGCGCCTCGCTGCTCGGCGTCATCGTCAACGGCCTGTTCGTCGCGATCTCGATGACCTCTGGCGGCGGCGCCTGGGACAACGCGAAAAAATCGTTTGAGGACGGCTTCACCGGCAAGGACGGCGTCAAGCATCTCAAAGGTTCCGAGGCACACAAGGCCTCGGTGACCGGCGACACCGTTGGCGATCCCTACAAGGACACCGCCGGTCCGGCAGTCAACCCGGCGATCAAGATCACCAACATCGTCGCCCTGCTGCTGCTGGCCGTGCTCGCGCACGGCTGAGGCCGCTCGGCCCTTCCGGGCCCGAAGTCCAGAACCGAACCCGCGGGAGCGATCCCGCGGGTTCTTCTATTTTGGACGTCCAGCATCAGGGCATTGACGCCCTTCAAGTCGTCTGCGGCCCGCAGCCCGCGACGCTGGCTTGCTGTCTCAAAACAAAAACCCGCAGGATCGCTCCCGCGGGTTTTCGGTCGCCTGAGATGTTGCTGCTTCCAGGGAAGCAAAAGGAAAGGATGAAGCCGATTCTGCCGGGATGGATCAGGTGCCGGGCGAGCCGCCGCCGCCGGGGAGGCCGGGCGCCAGCTTGCTGGCGCCGCCGATGATCTGGCTGAGGAAGTTCTGGTCCTTGCCGCCGGTCGGCGTGGTCCGCGAGATGAAGTCGAACACCTTGCCGTCCTTCAGGCCGTAATTGGCGATCTGGGTAACGCGCCCGTCCTCGCCGAAATAGACGGCGAGCACCTTCTGGTCGACCAGCCTGGGCTTGTCGAAGGCGACGTAACGCTTGCGCGTCTGCGAGATGTAGTAGAAGGCCTCGTTGTCGAAAGTCGCCTTCGTCGACGGGGTGCCGAGCGCCAGAAGCACCTGTTCGCGGCTCGAGCCGACCGGCACCAGGTCGATCGCCTGCTGGTCGATCACGTAGCCCTGCGTCAGCGTCTCGCTCGGATTGAGATCGCCGATCATTTTCGACGAGTTGCAGGCGGACAGCGCCGATGCAACCACCAGCAGCGAGACCGCGCCGGTGGACCTGGACAAAGCGGACCTGGACAGAAAAGCCGACTTGAATTTCAGCGCGCGCAACTACAACTCCATTAGCTGGCCGCAACTTGCGCTGGGCCGCAAAACCGGTAAACCAGCTTGCTCGCCGATGCAACAAGGCCAATTCAAACAAGCGGTCCCCGGGAGACCACCCTCAATGTTCCAGCGCCTTTTTGGTCGCGAACGTCACGCCAACCGCGCTATCACCGAGGCGCTTTACGCACAAATCGTGGCAGCGGCGCGGCAAACCGTGTTTTATTCCGACTGGAATATACCGGACACGCCGCTTGGCCGCTTCGAGATGCTGGCGCTGCACATGTTCCTGTTCCAGCACCGGCTGCGCGGCGAGGGCGGTGTTGCCGGGGAGGTCGCGCAGGTGCTGATCGACGAGTTCTTCATGGATGTCGAGCATTCGCTGCGGGAACTGGGCATCGGCGACGTCGGCGTGCCGAAGCGCATGAAGAAACTGGCGAAGATGTTCTATGGCCGCACCGCCGCCTATGACGATGCGCTGGAACGAAACGACCATGATGCACTCGCCGCCGCCCTTGCCCGCAATGTCAGGCCCGATGCCGCCACCTGGCCGCAAGCAACGCAACTGGCCGGCTACGTCGCCGATGTCTCCAGGCGACTCGCGGAACAGCCGACCGAATCGATTGTTTCCGGCACGGTGGCATTCCCCGTGGCCAAGACTATCTAAGAAAATAAGACTATCTAAGGAAAAGATGAAACACGCCGATTCCCAGAGCCCTGTGTCCTTCGTGGCCAATGTCGCCAGGCTGCCGCAAAAGGGACTGCCGGTGGTGATCGAGGCCGACGCCGCGCAGCGCGCCGCGCTGGCGGGCGAGCACGATTTGCTCTCGGTCGAGAACTACCGTGTCGAGCTCCTGGTGGCGCCGTGGAAACGCAACGGCGTCAAGGTCAGCGGCCGCGTCGAGGCCGATATCACCCAGGCCTGCATCGTCACCCTCGACCCGGTCGAGGCGCATATAGCCGAGGCGGTCGACGCACTGTTCCTGCCGGAGCAGTCCAAGCTCGGGCGGCACGGTTTCGAGGGCGGCGGCGAGATAGTGCTCGATGCCGAAGGGCCGGACAGCCCGGAAACATTTTCCGGCAATACGATCGATGTCGGAGCGCTCGCCGAACAGTTCTTTGGGTTGGCGATCGATCCCTATCCGCGCAAGCAAGGCGTTTCAATGGAGGCTGCCGACGATGCCGGGACTGCGGAAAGCGAATTCCAGCAAAAGCTGCGTTCCCTGCTGGGAAAATCCTGAAAACCCGACCCAATCGGAGAAAGCCGGTTGTGCGGCAGCCCAAAAACGCTATTTTCGCCGAACCTTCGCGAGCCCCAAAACCGTTGCCAGCGCCAGGCGCTCGCTCAAGCAAACTGTGAGATGAACACCGCGTGATCAGGATTTCCATCGATGCCATGGGTGGCGATCACGGACCAAGCGTGGTCATCCCGGCGCTCATGACGGTCGCGACACGGCGTCCCGACATCCGCTTCGTCATCTATGGTCGCGATGAGGCAGTGCGCCCCGAACTCGCAAAACTCCCCAAGTTGGCGGAAGTGTGCGAGTTCATTCACTGCGAGATAGCAGTCAGGATGGACGACAAGCCGAGCCAGGCGCTGCGCCATGGCCGCTGGAAGTCGTCGATGTGGAAAGCGGTCGAGGCGGTCAAGGCAGGTACTGCCGACGCCTGCATCTCGGCCGGCAACACCGGCGCACTGATGGCGATGTCGAGGTTCTGCCTTCGCACCATGGCGACCATCGACCGTCCGGCGATCGCGGCGCTCTGGCCGACACTGCGCGGCGAAAGCGTGGTGCTGGACGTCGGCGCCACCATCGGCGCGGATGCGCATCAACTGGTTGATTTTGCCATTCTGGGCACAGGCATGGCGCGCTCGGTTTTCGGCATCGAACGGCCGAGCGTCGGCCTGCTCAATGTCGGCGTCGAGGAGATCAAGGGCCAGGAAGAGGTCAAGGAGGCGGGCCGCATGTTGCGCGAGGCCAACATGGCCTCGATGAACTACCATGGTTTCGTCGAGGGCGACGACATCGGCAAGGGCACGGTCGACGTGGTCGTCACCGAAGGATTTGCCGGCAACATCGCGCTGAAGACGGCGGAAGGCACCGTAAGACAGATCGCCGGTTATCTGCGTGCCGCGATGGACCGGACGCTGATGGCCAGGATCGGCTATATATTCGCCAAAGGCGCCTTCGATCGCCTGCGCGAAAAGATGGATGTCGGCCGCTCCAATGGCGGTGTTTTCCTGGGTCTGAACGGCATCGTGGTGAAAAGCCATGGCGGGGCTGATTCGGACGGCTTTGCGGCGGCGATCGAGCTTGGCTACGACATGGTGCGCAACAATCTGCTCGACCGCATCGAAGCCGATCTCGACCTGTTCCATGCGCGCAATCCGCATGCCCAGACATCTAGGAAATCCGACGTCGTTGCCGACGCAGAGGAATAGGAAAGAGCCTTGATCAGATCAGTCGTGCGCGGCACAGGCGCCGCGCTGCCCCGCCGCATCATGAAGAATGCCGATTTCGAAGGCATGGTCGAGACGTCAGACGAATGGATCGCCCAGCGCACCGGCATCCGCCAGCGCCATATCGCGGCCGACGACGAGACGACGGCTTCGCTCGGCGAGGCTGCGGCGCGCGCAGCCCTCGACAATGCCGGCCTGACGTCTGATGACATCGACCTGATCGTGCTGGCGACGTCGACGCCCAACAACACCTTTCCAGCGACCGCCGTCGACATCCAGAACCGGCTCGGCATGCATCACGGCTTCGCCTTCGACATGCAGGCAGTGTGCTCGGGCTTTGTCTACGCGGTGACGACAGCCGACCTCTATATCCGCGGCGGCCTGGCCAAACGCGTGCTGGTGATCGGCTCCGAAACCTTCTCGCGCATCCTCGACTGGAGCGACCGCTCGACCTGCGTCCTGTTCGGCGACGGCGCCGGCGCGATGGTGCTGGAAGCGGGAGAGGGGGCGGGCAGCATTGCCGACCACGGTGTGCTGGCGGCCAGCCTGCGCTCCGACGGGGCCCACAAGGACAAGCTGTTCGTCGACGGTGGGCCGTCGACCACTGGAACGGTGGGCCATCTCAGGATGGAAGGCCGCGAAGTGTTCAAGCACGCGGTCGGCATGATCACCGACGTCATTGAGGCGACGTTCTCAGCTGCCGGCATCACCGCTGAGGATCTCGACTGGTTCGTGCCGCATCAGGCCAATAAACGGATTATCGACGCTTCCGCCAAAAAGCTCGGGATAGCAGAGCAAAAGGTGGTGGTTACGGTCGATTTGCACGGCAACACCTCGGCTGCTTCCGTGCCGCTGGCTCTGTCGGTGGCAGTCGCCGACGGCCGCATCAAGAAGGGTGACCTGGTGCTGATCGAGGCGATGGGCGGGGGCTTCACCTGGGGCGCGGTTTTGGTTCGCTGGTAAGTGCCGAACTGACAGGTTCGGTCCTTGACCTTGCCGGATCAATTACTTAGGCTCTATCTTTGCTTGTATCGAGTTATGTTTTTGAGCTGATGGGGACGGTTCGCATGGGGGGAAAGACACTTACGCGCGCCGATCTTGCTGAAGCCGTTTATCGCAAGGTTGGCTTGTCGCGTACTGAATCGGCCGAGCTCGTTGAAGCGGTTCTGGACGAGATTTGCGAAGCGATCGTTCGCGGCGAGACGGTGAAATTGTCGTCGTTCGCGACGTTCCATGTCCGCTCCAAGAACGAGCGCATCGGGCGCAATCCCAAAACCGGCGAGGAAGTGCCGATCCTGCCGCGCCGCGTGATGACCTTCAAATCGTCGAATGTGCTGAAGAACCGCATTCTGCGCGCCCACCAGAACAGCAAGGCCAAGGGCAGCAAATAGCGGCTGCGCATCAAAGCCCGGTTGAAAACGGTCGCCCGCTTTGACGCCGGGCTTGAATATTGTTTCATAAACCGCTGAAATAAGGCCCGATTCGGCAGAACCAGCCGGATCGGAATGACTCTTTGTTGAGCATGATCTTGGCTGAAAACCGATTCCCACTTTTCGGGATCATGCTCCAGCGTGAGGATTTCGCCCATGGACAAGAGCCCCGATGCTTTCCGCACCATCAGCGAGGTCGCAGAAGATCTCGACCTGCCGCAGCATGTGCTGCGTTTTTGGGAAACGCGTTTCAACCAGATCAAACCGATGAAGCGCGGCGGCGGCCGCCGCTACTACCGGCCGCAGGATGTCGAACTGATCAAGGGCATCCGCCACATGCTCTACGACCAGGGCTATACGATCAAGGGCGTGCAGAAGCTGCTGCGCGAGAACGGCAATCACTTCCTCGTCGCCATCGGCAGTGGCGACATGGCGGCCGTCGAGGCGATCTCGCAGCGCCGGCAGGCCGATGCGGTGCCGCTGACGCCGGCGGCCCAGCCGCGCGGCGCCGATGACGAGATGCTGGTCGGCGAGCCCAAGGTGAAACCCAGCCGGCGCTTTTTCGGCCTGGGCAAGACCGACGACGACGGGCCGGTGCAGCCGGGCACGTCGAAACTCTCGCGCGACAACCGTGCTTTGCTGCAGGAGGCGCTGTTCGACCTTCTGGAATGCAAGCGCCTGCTCGATCAGGTGCGCTAGCACATGACCCCGAAAATCGGAATCGATTTTCGGAAAAGGATCATGCGCAAAATTAAAGTGCTACAGCGTCCCTTGCGCGTCCAATAGGACGCGCGGCGCTGTAGTGCATGTCGCCCAAAAGCATGCCCTCGGGCTTGAGCCGGATGCGCAGGACAACGACGCATAAAAAGAAAAAGTGGGTCGCATGAATCCCTTCAGACCCAGCGCGCTTTAAGGCCCGATCGATCGCCGGCAAAAACCGGAACTGCTTCCGAAATCATGCGTTCTTTTTCGCAAAGGAAGGAAGCATATCATGGTATCTTTTTCGACCCTCTCCAACATCGACCTTGAAAAGCAGGTCGCATCCCTCTCCAGGGAACTGGCGGCGCTGAGAAAAGCCGTGTCCAGGCGCGGCAGCGCCTATTACGAGGACGGGCGTGACACCGCGTCGGACTATTACTCGGACCTTGCCGAGCGCATCAGTGACGCTCTGCCTGCGATCAGGAGGCATAGCAGGGTGATAGAGAAGACAGCCCGCGATCATCCCGCGACAGCGGCCGCTGTCGGGTTGGTTGTGGTCGGGCTCGTCGCCAGCCTGTTGCTCAGCCGACAGCAGAAGACGTCGCGACCGACATCCAGATCGGCACGTTGAAACAAAGAAAATGGCGGCGCGGACGACCGCCATTTTCGTTGATAATAAGTCGATCAGCGCGCGAGCTTGAGCTTGTTCTTCGGGCTGACCTGCGCGGTTTGGCTGCATTTGCCATAGACGGTGCCGTTGGGGTCGGTAGCATCCGTGTATGTACCCTTGCAGTCGAGCTCCAGCACCAGACAGTGACCCGCACCCTTACAAACCGCGCCGCCGTCGCCGGTGGGGTGCGTGCCGTTGGCGAAGGCCGAGCTCGGAACGGAAATCGAGCCGAAGGCCGAGACGACGATGGCAGCGGCGAGCGACAGGCGCTTGAAGTTCGAGATATTGGTCATTCGAGCATTTCCTTCTCTGGATCGAGGATCGCCGTCAGGGCGTCCTTCTGGTTGGGGACTGCCTTTGTGGCGTCCATACCGTCTTGGTGCGGCCCGGAGAGGAAAGGTTCACGCGTCGGTTCAAAAATATTCGCAGCCCCCTGACGCGTTCTGCGCTTGGGTCAAGCTCCCGCTGCTGATTCGATCCGTTCAAAGCGGCTGACGGGCCAGCGACAGCCGCTTAACAAGGGAGCGGCTCAGAACCGTCGAACAATTCGGCGATCGGCCAGTCAAAGAACTAGATCGGGATGACGGTCCCGTGCCGGTGCCGCCGAGGCCTGTGCCAGGCTGCGCCGATCGGAATCACGATGCCGTGACGGCATTTTTGGTGCTTGGCAAATCACCATCGAGAGGGCATTCTCTGCGCCGTCTCAGGCAACTTCTTGATTTGATCAAACTCTTTAAATCCACGGAGTTGCCAAATGCCCCAAATAGCAACAAGCGAAGCTTTTTCCGAACTGTCGGCGACCGAAGCTGCGCCCGACCACAGCGCCCTCAAGGCCATCCGAGAAACCAGGGGATACAGCATGGAAGAGCTGTCTCTGACGTGCGGCCTGGCGGTCGATGAAATCGCGGACATCGAGAACGGCAAGAATGCAGATTTGTCGAAGCTTCGGCGAATAGCCTCTGCGCTTCGGCTTCCGGAAGACGCGCTGATCAATACGGGCGCGCTGACACAATCTGTGGAAAATCCAAGACCCGTCTCATAGCAGCGACGCCAGAGCATCAAGCCAGACAAACGAGTGTGATACTGGATTTGAAGTTTCTGAATGCTGACGACGTCCAACAGAGCAGGAACTTCAAATCCACCATGCCGGGCATCGGCGCGACGGCCGCCGAATTCGGTTGACCCGAACCGGGTTATCACGATACATCGCGACCGGTCCGGAGTGTAGCGCAGCCCGGTAGCGCACTTGACTGGGGGTCAAGGGGTCGTCGGTTCGAATCCGGCCACTCCGACCATTAAAAACAAAGACTTAGTCAGTATCCCCCAAGCTGGCTATACGGAAAATAGCCGCACTGTAGCCAGCACAACAACCGCGCGCAAGGTGGACGCGGCAGATGTTGCCTGAGCCGCCGCATCGGTGTTGCCGAAAACGGTTCACCGCCGCGCCCGATTTGAGACTATGGTGAATCGGGATCACGGCGGTAATGACGAATTGTGTCTTCGGGAACCGGGCGCAGTGTTCAAGCGCCACGCGTTTAGGTTCGTTTCCTGTGCATTGATCATCATTCGCGGGTTGCCGCAACCTGACGTTGCGTTAGGTTGACGCTGCGACTCGTATGTACCAAACCGACACACTATATAACGGAAGTCGCCCGCACATTAACGGCAAGCCGTCGATTGGAAGAGATCACCACGCTTTCGCCCAAAAACAAAGGGAGAAGCGATATGACCTTCAACCGCGCAACGGATCCAGCGCAGATTTCAATGCTTGCCGCGGTGGTCGACGATTATTGCCATCAGGCCGGGATAGCAGTTGGCGACCCGGCCAGAGAGCGTCTTGGTCGTCACATCATCGAGTTATTCCAAGGCGGCATGGATGAGCCAGACGAGTTGTTGTTGGCCTTGAACCATCGCTATGATGAGTGGCTTGGCGAGGTTGGCCTACCGTCGTCTTCTTCAGAACGGGCAGCTGAGGCTGGTCCTTCTAAGGAACTGGCGCATTACCCTTCAGTTTCTCCGCAACGCTTCCCTCAACGAAAAACCCCGCCGAAGCGGGGTTTCTAGGTTGCGGTGCGAGGCGGTCAGGCCGCAAGTTCGGCGGCCCATTCCGGTGTTAGCAAGCAAGCCGCCCAAGCCTCATCATCAATCGGCCGCAGCGCCGAGCCTAGCATCATTCTATCCCGGTTCGGATCCACGGTTGCGAACGATCGCACGCCGTAAACCTCTCCTAGATTGCCGGCCTTGTGCCGCATCATAACCAGCGATGGCATGTCTTGGTCGCGGTGGGTGATCCACTGGCCGAGTTCGATTGCCATGTTCCGGCCGGTCTTTCCGTGACGGTTGCATGAGCGTTCATTTATTCTCTCCAGATGGCCTCTCAGGCCGCGCCGGATAGGCCCGGCAGCCGGGGGTGAGAGGCGACAGGCTGGGACCGTGAGGCACGACCGCGTCTTCGATGAACTAATCACCGCCACTCGACTGGCGCAGGCTAGCCCACGCCGCGGCTTGCCGAGATGTACGAACTTCAGGTCTTCGAAAACGTTCGGTGGCGTGCAAAATCAATTCATTATTCTATCGAAGACGCAAAAGAGGCTGCCGCCGATATCATCGTGGCCCGTCTGGAATGGGGAGACGCCCAATGAGCGCCGCATCGCTGGCGGGATCGATCTGCACCAAGCGGTATGCGGCCTCGACCAGACACCGTCGCGCGCGTATCCTGCTGCAAAGCGCGGTATTCTCGGCCAGCAATTCCTCTGTGCGCTCAAGCGCGAGCTTTGTCCGGTTGATGCGCTCCCTGGCATCCGCCATCGCGCGTCCGTGGGGTTCCATGGTGTTCATCATGATTTACTAACTCATGGCGGACCGGATCGTTCCCGCCTACCAGAATTGGATCTTGGCGGCAAACTCGCTGCAGGGCTGGTGATTGGCATAGGCATTGCCGTCGGCCTGGCGCTTGCCGGCTAGCTAATTCTGCTAGCTTCTTCCTGCGGCGAACCCCAAACCGCCTGGCCGGCGCCCTAAAGGCAAATCTACCCCAACGCCCCCCAAGCGGCGCCGGCCACTTTCAGCCCCTTCGTTCGAAAGTTGGCTTCCAGTCGCGATTGCGCGCCCGCTGCTGGCCTTCGTAGTCAGGAATGCATGTGAAGAACACCTGCCGGCGGTCACGCCGGCAGCCTTGCAATTTAGCAGATAAAGAGCCCGACCAGGTCGTCATGCATCGAGCCGTGGTCACGGCCGAGCCTGTCAGTCAGCGCCTGGATGTCGAGCTTCGTCGATTTGCAGCACATCGGGTGCGCACAATTGACATAGATGGTTTCGCGGGCGGCCAGAGTGTCGGCGAGGGTCTTTCGAGGCATGGCGATCTCCGTTGAAGGGGGTTCGCCGCAATGGAGATTATATTCCTCATTTCGAAGGGCGCTAGCAAGCCCACCAGGCCGGGACGCTCGATAAGATCGCATCTTGCATGTATGGACTCGCTCGCTGACTAGCCGCATTCTCTCGCCCGCAAGCGGCCAGTTGGCGAAAGGCGGGGCGATGAAGCGCGTTTGCCTGACAGCACTATTCGTAACGGCGGCTCTATCTGCTCACGCCGATGGCGGTCGCCGGAGCATGATACCTGCTTGTGTGTCGGCAGTCAGAATGGCAGTCAGGATCGCGTCGGCAGTCAGGATCATTCGCCCGGACTTCTTTCGGCTCCTGCATGCCGACGAAGATTTCGCCGAGCGTACCGCAAGGATTGAGTACGCGACCCCAGACGACCACGGCACATTCGTTCATCATTCGGCACATTGCCTTTTTTGGAATCGCCGCCTGACTGGGATTAGCATCGACGGAGATGTCGAGGGACACATCATCGTAGACTGACCCGCGTGATGGCTACTTAGCTCTCATCCTAAAAGTCCTGCAGCGAGGCGTGGCGAAGGTCGTCCTCGCCCCTGAGGTGCTTCACGCGGGCTTTGATTCCCGCCTTGACCCACTGCGTTGCCGGTCGCTTCGGCATGTCCTTGGGCGGTGGCCCAGCATGTTCCTGAACCCGCTTCCAAAGCCGCTCGCGCATCTCGCGATTTACACTGACAAACGCGCTGCCGACATATTTGCGCGTGCCTGGTTCTGCCATGAGTGCGAACGCCGGCTTACCCCGCTCGCGTTCGATGCCAAGCAATTCGAACTCGCTTTCGGTGAAGGATTTTGTTTTCAGCCAATTGGTGGTCGGGCCGCTGCGATATTTGCTGTCCCGACGCTTTGATACCATCCCTTCCAGGCCGGCCCCGTCGATCAGATGATAGATCGCATTAGCCTCGCCCGGCATCGTCTCGCTGAACTGGATGCGGCTGTCAGACCCTATAAGGCCGGCCAGGATTTCCCGCCTGTCCTCCAGCACCATGTCGCGCAAGTCGTGGCCGTTGAGATGCAGCAGATCGAATGCGACGAAATAGAGGTCGTGCTGGCGCCTGGTGATTGCCTTGCGCAGCGCGGCAAAGTCCGAAAGGCCAGCCTCATTCAGAACGACGACTTCGCCGTCGATGATGGCGTTCTGTACGCAGAGACCTTTGGCTGCCTCGGCCAAATCGTGGTACTTCGATGTCCAGTCTAGTCCGCGGCGAGTGAAGATCCGCACACCGTCGGCGTCGATGATGATCTGGGAGCGGTAGCCGTCGAATTTGGCTTCATGCATCCAGTCATCGCCTTGGGGCGGCTTGGCTACCAAGGTCCGCATCATCGGAGGAATAAATTCTAGCCGGCCGCCGGCACTCACTCGTTTAGCCACCAAATTGACTCTAGGCTCATCCGATTTGACAGCCAGGGGAACGGAACGTGACCATTTTACTAAATTAGTAATGATGCATGAGAGGCTTATGGTAGAACTAGCCGGCGACCCAAACCCCCGCCGGTTAGGCCCGGCGGTCGGTTGCCTACCCCGCAGCGGCTGTCGGGCCGTCTGAAGTGGTAGGCACGGTGAGGCCAAGTGACCCGAATTAGAACCAGCCAGATCGGCATGCCGTTCTCCTTGAAATAGGACACCACCGGCAGCGTCAGGTAAGCCGTGGAGCGCCGTCCGCGTCACATTCGCCTTAGTAGCCGCCGCCGCCCATGCCGCCGCTACCGCCGGGGCTACCGCTGCCACCGTTTGTCGTCTGTGTCGTGGAATGCTGCGCTCCATTGCTGGTCATGCACCCGGCGGCACCGGTTAGGATCATGAGCAAGACTGCGATTGTGATGTGACTGGGCATAAGGGTTGTCTCCCTTCCGTGGGTTCCCCCGCAATCGGTCAACAACATTGCGCTCGGTTCTATTCCATCACGATCGAGTGACGGATTTGGGGCTTTTGACACCCATTTCAGACAGCTTTTGCCTTGGTCATGCCGGATCACCACCCAGCCCTTTTGAGATAGGCCGCGTCGGCGCGGCCCCAGTGATAATCACGACGGGCCGAGGTTGTGTTTAAGCTATGCCTCGATCTGTTCGCCCACGAACTCCAAAATTCGGCCACACGACGCGGTTGCTGATATTCACTATGCCAATTTCGCTTGCAGCATCTTGGTTGATACTTCACCATGCAGTGGAACGATTTCTAGCGTCCGAAGGTGGAAGGTTTTGATCAAAATTGGCCTCAGCGTGGTTGCTGCAACCGTACTCCTTGTGACGCGCGCCTGGTCAGCCGACAATTCAGGAGTGGATCAGGCGCCGCAGACTGATGTCGACGTTGTCATTGAACTCGGCCTTGGCGGAATAATTCAGCCTGAATACGAAGGTTCAAAGGATTATGAGATTTGGCCGTGGCCAGTGATCGGCTTCGGCTATCTCGCCATCCCCGGTTTGTTTGCAATCGGTAGCCCAGAGGCTCAGGCAGGCGGATTCGCGATCGGTCCGTCCTTCAACTACACCTCTGATCGGGACGTCAGCGATGATCCAGACCTGTCCGGGCTTGATGATGTCGACGCTACATTCGAAGCTGGTTTGCGGGCCAGCTATGAATGGACCAACGCGGAGGTTTGGGGAGAGGCTCGCTATGCTTTCGGGGGTGCTGACGGTGTCGTGGGTGAATTCGGCGTGAACGCGGTGGCCCGGCCTACGCCTGAGCTCGAGCTCAAATTGGGACCTTTCGCGACAGTTGCTTCAGCCGACTATATGGACAGCTATTTCGGAGTTTCGGCTCGAGAATCCGCTAACACAGGCTTCAGAGTTGACGCCTTTGATCCAGGCGGTGGCTTTAAGAGCGTGGGTATCAGGGGGCTTGCAAGATATGAATTTCGGCCGACCTGGTTTTTGAACGCAAAGGCATCGTACAGTAAGCTTGTGGGCGACGCCGCCGATTCGCCGATTGTTAAGTTTGGCAGCGAAGATCAATTCGCTTTCGGCTTGAGTATCTCGAAGAGGTTCTCGTTCGACTTGTTCTAATACCTGGCGTCTGGGCCCGGCCGCGTGAAAGAAGGCCCGTGACAGATGGGAGCGCGGTTGGCTTAAGCGCAACCGCTATGGAGATGACCACTGGTTGGTTGAGCCGATCACCGACAACAAGGCCGTAATCTACGTTCTCGCAATCCTCTTTTTCATCGTCCTACCGATCATACTTGGCCTTAACGGCATCTCTCATTAGGTCTCTGGGGGTCCACTTCAACGGAGCACGGTCAAAACGCTGATCGACCGTGGGATTGATGCCGACGCAAGGGCTGGTTTGGTCGAGCAATTCGTCCGGCTCAGCGCTCGCTTGCCCGATCTGAGGCAGGCTGAGAAAACGTCAGGATCGTTGGCTTCGACGCGAGCGCTCAACGTGGCGGTTGCCGAACAGCGGCGGCTGATTGTCGAGGTGTACAAGGGCGCGAAACCGAAGCGGGTGCAGGTCGATCCGGAGCCCGAGCCCGAGGCGGATCGAGTATGGCGTGCGAGGTACTGGGGCAATCTTAGCGTGAGCGACGATGAGCTTGAGCGGAGGTACGGCGCGCCAACATGGGCGGTGTTGTGCTACCCGACGCATGCCGAGTGGATCGAAGACGATGCGCGGCTGACCAGACTGGCGCAGGATGGGCGATTGGCGAGTCCTACGGCGCGTCAGGACGAGCGGGAGCCGCATCCCGGTCCCATAAGACCAGCCAAGGGCGAGATCGCGTCCAGCGGCTCGCCTGCGTTTCAAAATCAACCCCAGGCGCTTGCCAAACGGCCAGTTTCCGGCCACGGCCCGCCTAAGAACGACTTGGCAGGGAACCGATTTAACAAGCTCTGAGTTTCAATTGTTAACCCAAGGTGAAAGTCTTAGGGAGCAACACAATGAAAACCATCCATCATCTCCTCGCCGGCACCGGTATGGTGCTGATTTCAAGTGCATTTTTCGGCTCAACGGCGACCGTTCCAGCATTTGCGCAGGCGATTGAGCGCCAGATCTCGGCGGGGCAGCAATGTCGCTTGTGCCCGCCGCTCACCACTGGCGAGGGCCATCCGACAGGCACAGCTAGTAGGGACACCATCGCCGGCAGCGGCAGCGTCGGCGACCACGGCACCGGCAGCGTCGGCGGCACCGGCAGCCTCAGCGGCAGCGGCAGCATCGGCGGCAGCGGCACCGGCAGCATCGGCGGCAGCGGCAGCATCGGCGGCAGCGGCACCGGCAGCATCGGTGGCAGCGGCAGCATTGACGGCAGCGGCACCGGCAGCATCAGCGGCAGCGGCAGCATCGGCGGCAGCGGCAGCATCGGCGGCAGCGCCACCGGCAGCATCGGTGGCAGCGGCAGCATTGACGGCAGCGGCAGCATCGGCGGCAGCGCCACCGGCAGCATCGGTGGCAGCGGCAGCATTGACGGCAGCGGCAGCGTCAGCGGCAGCGGCAGCGTCGGAGGCAGCGGCAGCGTCGCGCGCTGACAACGGCGGGCAATGGCGGCAATGTTAACGCCGGATTCGGCAACGGTGGCGAAGGTCCTGCCGGCGAGATCGAGATTGCCTGAGTCATGACCTGACCGCGATCAGCGCCGCGAACGCATCGCGGGCAGCCTGTCGATGCGGAGCCAGCCGCGCTTCGTGCTCAGCGGGCCAGCTTGCCGGGATGTAGCGGTTGATCGCCGCCTCGACCAACGCACGCGAACCACGCAGATCGCGAACCAGCGCATTGGCCTCAACCTTTCGCCGACCTTGACTGGCGATGTAGTTCTGGACGTAGGGCTTGCGGTGATCGGGGTGACCCGGATCGCCGAGGTCCTTGCCGCTGCCGGTCTCCAAGTTCTCGATCCAAGGCAGGCCGAGGTCGTCGATCTGCTCGCGCGTCAGACCGATGCGCTCGACGCGGATCGGCGACGGATCGAAGTCGACGCCCTTGACGTTGGCGCAGTCCATCAGGTTCGACTTGATGACATCGGAGATCAGCAGGCCAGCGGGATCGTGGTCGCCGACGTAGAGCAGCACGCACTTCCGCACGGCTTCGTGGTGGGTCTTGAACCGCATCAGCATTCGGCGGCGCAGGTTGATGTCGGCGAAGCCCTTGCTGGGTCAAGGGGTCGTCGGTTCGAATCCGGCCACTCCGACCATTAAATCCTTGAGATCCCTAGTTTTTATTGAAGGCGCTTCTGGCGCCTTTTCCATTTTCGGAACGAAAGGCGCTCAAATCGCCCGTTTTCGGAACCCGGAGTCCCGAAAAGTCCCGAAGTGAAAGCCCGAATGTTCTGCATTCGTGGGCCTCGGCTACTCCGAATCTAGCCTGCGTAACTCCTCTAAGGGAACCCGAAATGCGTATCCTTTCTGTTGTGCTCGCCACCAACCCTGGTCTGTTGTGCTCGCCACCAACCCTGGCGACGCGCGTTTTCCGGGCGTCGCCAAGTTCGATGCAGAGATCACGGCCGCCTCGAGCGCCATCCACGAAGCCCCCTATGACCACTTCCCACACCGTCACCATCGGCGACGGCACCGTTCAAGCTCGCCGCATAAGTTGGAACGAATTCTGGAAGATCAGGCCAGACTTGAAGCCCGCGAATGACGATGAGCAAGCGCCCCTATGGCGGCTCGCCGAACTCTGCTTCGTCGCTTGCCGTCGGGCGATGCTCGTCATCGACAGGCGGCGATAGCAACGCTTCGGCTTCGGCGCGGCCGTATTCTCTACCAATTTGGAATGCCGCGTAGAGGGCGCCTGCAACGAGCAACAGTCTAAGCATAGTTGTCTCCCTTAGGCAGTAGAAACCATGCGGCCGGCAGATAGTTCCACATGGGTGGAACCTCAACGTTCGACACTCGTTGCCACTGACCGTGGAGCAAGGAGGCGCAGAGGTGGCCCGAAAGAAATCGACCGATACGAGCCGGGTCAAGAAAGGTGCAGAGCTTGAGGTTGAGCACTTGACGGAGGTCACAGACGTGACGCCGAAACAAGCGCGAGCCCTGCTTCGCAAGCACGGGGCCGACTGGCAAAAGCTAAGAGAAGAAGCCGAGATCCAGAAGGAAGACGACTAGGGGCCTTCCGATCCTTGGCTGGCGCGTTTGATTTTTCTACCGACACGCACTTTGCGGAAACGGACTGCCCGGCCTGGCCGGTTCACCACCATCCTGGCGGATGACTTCATGGGGAAATCCAATGTCTTTCAAACAGCTCGATCGACTTGCGCTCGAGGCCGGTATCGCTGTTGATGACAATCGTAGAAAGCCCGAGACCGATGAGATCGAATGGTCGCCATGCCGCGTCAAACGTCCCCTAGGAACGCCTATCACTCGCTCGGGAGACGGCCCTTCACCGGAGCAATTTATCGCGTCGGGTTTGGCTTGGTATGCCGGCGAGCCACGCGAAGCAGCCAATGACAACTGGCCGCTCGCGAAGGTGCTGCGCCGGAACGGCTTAGATCACTGCCTTACATTGGCCGAACGATATCTTGAAGAGTTTCAAATCGCCCATCGTTATGAACTCTGGGTCCGCTGCCTCGACAGCGCGGCCGACGGCCTGTTCGAGCACCCTGACCGCACGCTGCATTTGTTGCATGGGGGAGGCTGTCGCGTCGGATCCTCCGGATCATCCAGCTTAAAATCGTACCTTAGGCGTGTGTAGTCATTTGAAAGAGTGCGCGAGTGGATGAACTTCTCCACGGCCTTTGGCACCACAAGCCCGAGGCTTGCTCTCATCAAGCATTTTGCCGAAATGGTGCTGGTACTCGCGGACTTCATCCGGCGTTTTGCCCTGGAGCAGAAGGAAGCACCGGAGATAGTTTTCTAGCGCCTGGAAGTAGAGAAACGTTCTCGGGTGATCGGACAGGCTTGGCCCGATCTGTGGGACCACTAGGACATCGGCGTTCAACCTGTAGGTTTTGGCGAAGATGAACACGCCATAGGGCGTCATATCGGCGCCGTAGACCGTCTTTGGCTCTTTCGCTGCAACATCCCCCATGGCTAGGAAGATGCCGCTTTCGAGCCGCGAGGGCAAGACGAGCCGCAAGGGCAAGACGGGCTTCCGCCCGGACGAGGCGAGGCCTGTTCCATCAAAGTCTAACGACTGGGAAAACGCACTGGAAAGCACGTGCAGTAACAGTTGATTCAACCATTACTGGTATTTTGGAGGAGTGTGGTAGCGGCTCCGACAGTGGCGCGGGAAGGCGAATTGCCGGAGCCGCCAGCGCAGCCCGTTTGGGGTTTAGACCGCGCCGTCCTGTTCTGGGACAGCGCGGTCAACGATTCATTAAAATTTTCCGGAACTAATTAAGAGCATGCTAATTGAATCGCGGTTTTGCGAGTCAATGCATGCGTTTGAAGTTTGTCCCGCCACTAATGCCGACCTTGGTCGACAAGCCGCCCAAAAGTGACGATTGGCTTCATGAAGCTAAGTTCGACGGCTACAGGTCACAAATCATCATCGAAAACGCGGACATTCGCATTTTCACCCGGCGCGGCCTTGATTGGACTGCCAAATACCGCGACCTAGCGACGGCGGCCAAGACGATGGACGTCGAGAGTGCCATTATCGAGGGCGAAATCATCGTCTTGAACGAGGATGGTATTTCGCTGCGAAGAGAGCGGGAAAAGCAAATCTTAAACCAAGTTAAGCTTGGTCCGCGCGGTCTAAGCATGATCCTGCTTTGCGCAAAATTCAAGCCATCTCTAATATGGGTAGTTGGTCAGTTTGAAATCCAAAAGCCGGAAGTAGATCTCATCCGGCTGGATTGAACTTGTGCCATTGGGCGCGAAGAAGCACGTCCATCTGAATCTGTGATAGGCCTCGAACTTCATATGGGGAATGATCGTTCGATAAAACGTCGTTAGCCGTTCGCAGATATGGTATCGATCATCAGGCGAGGTCTGGACACGCTCTCTGGGGATAAACCACTCCGCTTCCTGGGTTTCATTCAAGTAAGCGGGGCGCGGCAGCCTGACGAAATAGCCGTCTTTAGTCATCCTGACGTCGTTGGAATCGATCGGGTGGCAATCCTTGTTTCCGCAGCAGTCATAGTGAAGAACGGGATCAGTCTTGCCCGTATACCAATCATGGGCGTCTGCATCGCCGGGCAGCACAAGCCACGCCAATGCAATGTGTCCTAGCAACTGTCTCATGGAACTAGCCCCTCACCATTTTGCGTATAGCATATTAGTGAGAGCTAATCATAGCGCTGAAAGTTGCATTGATTTCACGCAGAGGTCGACGAAGCTCGACATCGAGGCGCTGACTGACAGGCTCGGCCGTGACCACGGCTCGATGCATGACGACCTGGTCGGGCTCCTTATCTGCTCAAATTGCAAGGCTGCCGGCCGTGTCCGCCGGCAGGTGTTCTTCACATGCATTCCTGACTACGAAGGCCAGCAGCGGGCGCGCAATCGCGACTGGAAGCCGACCTTCGAAAGTGAAGGGCTCGAAACGCGGGAACCTTTCATCCGCGAGCCGCTTTGTGTGCATGTCCCAAGCCGTGCAACCACCCATATTGCCAAAGGGTAGCCCAGATCGGGACGTCAACTGTGAAGTCGCCTTGGAAGTCGCATTTGCAGCCCTGGTGACCGCCTCGGAAGCGCAGGGGTGGACGCCGCGCGAAACGGCTGCAGCCCTACTTAAAATCGCAACGGAGCATGCCCAGCGGTTCAGGCTTGTGCCGGCTGAGCCGCCAAGGTGGCGAACGCGAAGAGGTATGTTGATCGCGTGTGCCGCGCTCGTGTTTTTGCTGTGTGCGGCCATCGTTTGGTGGGGTGCTTAGATGACGATCAACGTTTCGCCCCCGGTACGGCCGTTGCCGCGGTCGTGTTGATGGCGTTGCCGCCTAGACGTTAGATTGCGCGACGCTCGCCTAAGTTCATCCGGCCAGCGCCATGCCGACGGCTATGCCTATGCCCATCACCAGCCCTGCTGCGAGTTCGCGCTATATTCGACGGCAATGGCTAAGACCACCACTCGCTACGCCTACGTGCTGAACGAAGAGGTGGCCGCAGCGATGGACTTGCTCCAAAACGATGCCGCGAAGTCCCGAAAAAAGCCCGAACTAGGAAGGGGAAAACGGCATAACGCGATGACTTTAAATAGAAATCCGCGTTGCGTCCAATTTCCGCGGGGTCAAGGGGTCGCCGGTTCGATTCCGGCGACTCCGACCATTTCAAACCTTAGACTTGCCCCAGAAAACCATCATCCCTTAGCCGCCGGCGCAGGCAGCGCCACCGGCCGCAACTGCCGCTGATGGCGGTATTCCAGCGCGATGGCGCCCCAGATCAGTCCGAGCAGCAGATAGACGTGGCGCCAGTGATCGATGTCGATGAAGGTGCCCAGCGCGATATTGCCGATGAAGGCGACATAGGCGCACAGAAGGTAGGGCTGCCACGGCCTGTCGCGCAGGAGAATGCGGAAGCCGGCTGATATCGTCCAGCAGGTCAGCGTCAGGAACGACACGAAGCCGAGCCAGCCATAGTCCAACAGCATCTTTAGCCAGATGTCGTGTGTGTCCTCGCCGAATATCGTGCCGAAGACGAGCGGGCCGATGCCGAGCGGATGCTCCAGCGCCATCTGGAAACCGATCGTGTAGCGGGCGAAACGGCCGAGGCGGGCGGTATCGTAGCTTTGTTCCAGTTGGGCGCGGCTGGAGAACATCTCCGAGACGCCCGGCAGTTGCAGGATGACGAGCATCGCGATGACCAGCAGCGAGATGGCGGCGATGGCCATGACGACGACACGCAGCCGGAACATGACGCTGGCGCTCTGCAGGAACAGAGCGCCGGTGAGCAGGATCGCCGAAACGCCGAACATGCCCCAGGCGCCGCGCGAGAAGGAGAACAAAATGCCGGCCGTGATGATCAGCAGCGGCGCCGCCAGCAAGGGCATGCGTGAGACGGGGCTCGTCAGCAGGAGATAGAGCAGGTAGATGCCGGGCAGCACCAGGAACGGCCCGAACACGTTCGGATCCTGGAACGCGCCGGTGGCGCGGTCGTATTTGGTGAAGATCTCCGCCGCCGGGAAGGCATGGAAATAGCCTGCTATGCCGAGCAGCGAGGTCAGCACCGCCGACATCACATAGGCCAGGAAGATCACCCGGTAGAGATTGGGCTGGACTGATGTCACCGAGGCGAAGAACACCGCGGTGAAGGCAAGGAACAGCGACACGGAGAGATAGAGCGGGGTGTTGGCAATGTCCGACATCTGGGTCATCGAGATCATGCCGCCGATGTTCATGACCACCAGCAGCACCAGCAGCGGCGCCGCCGCGCGCGATATGCGCAGGCCAAACAAGCACCACACGATGATCAGCCCGACCATGTAGAGGTCGTATGGCGCCGGCTCGGCGATGACGAAGCCGGACAGGAAGACGCCGAGGAAAACCGCGCCCGACGCAATCAGCGCGATCAGCTTGGCGTTGACGGCAGCCGGCGGCAGTTCATGCGTGACTGCGCTCAATAGGCATTTTCCGTATTGAGCAGCCGGATCGGTGTCAGGAACAGAATCCTCAGATCGAACAGCAGCGACCAGTTTTCGATATAATAGAGGTCGTATTCCGTCCGCACGCGGATCTTCTCGTTGCTATCCATCTCGCCGCGCCAGCCGTTGATCTGCGCCCAGCCGGTAACGCCGGGCTTGACCTTGTGGCGTGCGAAATAGCCGTCGACCACCTCATTGTAGAGAAGGTTGTGCGATTGCGCGGCAATGGCATGCGGGCGCGGCCCAACCAGCGACAGCGAACCGAAAAGCGAATTGAAGAACTGCGGCAACTCGTCGATCGAGGTCTTGCGGATGAAGCGGCCGACTCGGGTGACGCGCGGGTCGTTCTTGGTCACCGTCTGCTTGGCCGTCGGGTCCGCCTTGTCCGTGTACATCGAACGGAACTTGTAGACCTCGATGATCTCGTTGTTGAAGCCATGCCGCTTCTGGTGGAACAGCACCGGTCCCTTGCTGTCGAGCTTGATGGCGATCGCGGTCACCAACATGACCGGGGAGAACACGATGATGCCGATGATCGAGAAGACGATGTCGAAGGCGCGCTTGGCGACCGAATCCCAGTCGTTGATCGGTTTGTCGAAAATATCGAGCATCGGCACGGAGCCGATGTAGGAATAGGCGCGCGGCCGGAACTGCAGCGCGTTCGAATGCGCCGAGAGCCGGATATCGACCGGCAGCACCCACAGCTTCTTCAAAAGCTGCAGGACACGCGATTCGGCGGTCAGCGGCAGCGATACGATCAGCATGTCGATGCGGGCGATGCGGGCGAACTCGATGAGCTCGGAAACGGTGCCGAGCTTCGGATAGCCGGCGACGATGGGTGGCGAGCGCTTGTCGCCGCGGTCGTCGAAGATGCCGCAGATGCGGATGTCGTTGTAGGGTTGCTTTTCGACTGAGCGGATCAGGACTTCCGCCGCCGTGCCGCCGCCGACGATGACGGCGCGGCGCTCCATGCGCCCGTCGCGCGCCCAGCGCCGGATCAGCTTCGACATCAGCAGCCTGAGGCCGAAGATCAGCATGAAGCCGACGACGAACCAGGTGCCGAAAAACAGGCGCGAATAGTCTTCCGACATCTTCATGGCGAATGCCGTCAGCGCCATCAAGGCGAAGGTGCCGGCCCAGACCAGCAGGAGACGGCCGAAATTGGCGAGCGGCCGCATCAACGAGACGACCTGGTAGCAGTCGGTGACGTCGAACAGCACCACGGCGAGGAACGAGGCGGCCGCGATCGTCAGCGGGTATTGCCAGGCGAGATGGCTGAAGAAGCCGACATGGTAGAAATAGACGCAGAGGCCCGACAGGAAAAGCAGCGCGAATTCGACCATGCGCAAGACGCCGCTGACCATGATCGGCGACATCGTATCGCGCCGGTATTGCGACGCGACCTGACGGGCGACGTCGTTCATCCCGCCAAGCTTATCGCCGCTGGCCGGGCCGTCGAATTTGCGCACCGCGTCTATCGAAAAGCGGCGTGCGGGATCGATCTCATTCATGGGTGCATCCGCAAAGCTTTCCCTCAGGTGAATAGCAAAAGAGAGCTAAGAAACCCTTGAAACAACAGGTGGCTTTGGAGAAGCTTTTGGGGCTAGCGCCCTTGGGGCTAACGCTTGAGCGCGGCGAAATAGGCCGTCTCGATCGCGGCGGCCATCACGTCGGCGCCGAATCGCGTCTTGAGGTTGGCGGTGTCGGGCATCACGCTGCTATACGCTTCGGGGTCGGCCAGCGCCGCGCTCATCTTGCCGGCGAGTTCGCGCGGGTCAGGCCGGATCAGGGCAGGGGAACCGGCTCCGAAGATTTCCGGGATGCCGCCGACGGCGGTGGCGATCATCGATTTACCGGCGGCGAGCGTTTCCAGCACGATGTAGGGCATGGCTTCCGCGCGCGAGGGAACGACAACCAGTTCGGCCAGCGCGAAGGCCTTTCGCGCCGGCATCGGCGGCAGGAAGCGCATATGGCCTTCGAGCCCGAGCCGCTTCACTTGCGCATGGTAGCGTGGCAGGTCGTCGCCGTCGCCGACCATCACCGCTTTCACCGGGCGGCCAAGCCGCGTTCCGGCAAGGACCAGCGCATCGATGAAGATGTCCGGTCCCTTGAGGTCGCGCATCATGCCGATATAGAGGACGTCGGCCGCAGTCTGCTCGGTCCGCACCGGCTCGAACTCGGCGGCGCTCAGGCCGTTGTAGACAAGGTTGTTCGGGATGGGCGGTTCGCCGACCTTTCTGCGATATGTCTGCCTTTCGTAATCGGAGACAAACAGAAGATAGTCGGTGAAGCGCGCCATGAACCGTTCGAGCGCGAAGAACAGCTTCCCCGTGGCGGTGGTCTCGTCATAATGAAGAGAGCCGCCGTGAGGCGAATAAAGGCGGGCTACGCGAGACCTTGATACCCGCAACAATGAGCCGAACAGGCGGGCATAAGCGCCACCCTTGGCGCCGTGCCCGTGGAGCACGTCCGGCCGCAATTCCTTGATGATCCCAAATGTGCGCCAGGCCGAGGCGAGGTCGCCCGGTCCGACATGCCGCTGCATCGGCGTACGATGGATGCCGAGCGCCATTGTGCCCTTCATCTGTTCGAACAAATGTTCCTCGAAGTCGCCGCCCGTCGTCGAATCGCAGACGATGCCGACGGCATGCCCGGCGGCGGCCTGCGCCTCGGTCAGGTCGCGCACGTGACGAAAAATCCCTCCGACAGGTGAGCGAAAGCAGTGAACGATCCTGAGTGTGTCCGCCACGTGGACTAGAACAGGCGTTCGCGAACATAGACCGTGTCGCCGGGCAGGAGCGGGTCGGAGGTGGCCACGCGACCGGTCATGACTTTGCCGTTGATGTCGCGGGTGATATCGACGCTTTCCTGGTTGGCGCGGGGACTGAAACCGCCGGCGATGGCAATCGCCTTTTGCACGGTCAGGCCGGGAACATAGGAGTACTGGCCCGCGGCACCGACTTCGCCCATGATGAAGATCGGCCGGTAGCGGTCGATCTCGACCGAAACGTCCGGATCGCGCAGGTAACCCTGGCGTAATTTGTCGGCGATCTCGCCTTCAAGTTGCTGTGCGGTGTGGCCGCGCGCCGGTACGGCGCCGACGAGCGGGATCGACAGGTAACCGGATTGGTCGACGCTGTAGACGTTGGTCAATCCTTCCTGCTCGAACACGGTGACGCGGACCCGGTCGCCGGCGCCGAGGCGATAGGGCTGATCGAGCATTTTATGAAAGGCGGCCGGCGCCGGCCGGTAGCTGGAGCAGCCGGCAAGCAACGACACGGTGAGCAGCGCGCGGAAGAGGGAAGCAGTGCTTTTCATGCCGGACACGTACCTTCGACTGGCCGCTGTTACACCGCGGCAAACTTTGGGAGTCGAGGTCCGTTATCATCCCGTTAGGGTTAATGGCCGGTAAAGGCGCGCGGCCGAAGCGACGAGAGACGGCCGGTTCCGATGCTTTTACCTGCCGCTTGCGAGTAAAAACCTAACAGATGCTTACCGCGATATTAACGGCTGAGTTACCATAGTTGTTTACGGTGCATCCTGACCAATGCATGTCGCCCCAAAAGTGCGCAGCGGTTTTGGGGCAACGACATGCATGAAAACAAGAGCTTAAAGCGCGTCGCATGAACCTGTTCAACGCGACGTGCTTTAGGTACCGGAGCAGGATGCATGTCCGTTCAATCCGCGGCCGCAGATGTCGACGTCGATCTCAGGCAGCTCTTCGCAAGCCTTGCGAGGAATTGGCTGCGCATTCTAGTCGTCGCGCTGGTCATAACCGGCCTGGCGTTCGCGCTCACCTGGCTCGCCACGCCGCATTACAGGGCCGAAACACGGCTTTTGATCGAAACGCGTGAATCGGTCTATACGCGCCCCGACGGCACCAACGACAACGACAAGCCGATTCTCGACGAGGAAGGCGTGACCAGCCAGGTCGAGGTCATTTCCTCGACCGACATCCTCAAGCAGGTGGCGCAGAAGCTCAATTTGTCGCGGCTTGCCGAATTCGACGAGACTGCGGACATGCCGGTACTGAGCCGTCTGCTCGTCATCGCCGGCCTGAAAAGCGACCCCAACGAGATTCCGCCGGAAGAACGCGTGCTGACGAAGATGCGCGAGAAGCTCAACGTCTATCGCGTTGAAAAATCTCGCGTTATCGTCATCGAATTCTCCTCGGAAAATCCCCGGCTCGCTGCTGAAATTCCGAACGCCATAGCCGACGCTTACATCTCCGTCCAGGGCAATGCCAATATCGAATCGAATTCCGCCGCGACCGACTGGCTGGCGCCGGAGATCGCCGACCTGTCGAAGCGGGTGAAGGATGCCGAGGCCAAGGTAGCAAGCTACCGCGCCCAGTCCGATCTTTTGATGGGCGGCAACAATTCGGTGCTCGCCACGCAACAGCTTTCCGAACTGTCCAGCGAACTGTCGCGGGTGCGGGCCAGTCGCGCCTCGGCGGAAGCGACTGCCGACAGCGTGCGCAGGGCGCTGCAGAATGGCGGCTCGCTGGATGCGGTACCGGAGGTGCTGTCTTCCGAACTCATCCAGCGGCTGCGCGAGCGGCAGGTCGAGCTCAAGACCAACATCGCCGACCTTTCCACCTCCTTGCTAGACAATCACCCGCGCATCCGGGCGCTGAGGTCGCAGCTTGCCGACCTCGACCGCCAGATCCGCAACGAGGCCGAAAAGATCATGAAAGGGCTGATGACGCAGGCGCAGACTGCCCAGGCCCGCGAAAACCAGCTTGTCGCCGACGTCAACACGCTGAAGGCCGCATCGGCGCGCGCCGGCGACCAGCAGGTCGAACTGGACGCGCTGCAGCGCGAAGCGACCGCCCAGCGGCAGCTGCTCGAATCCTACCTGACCCGTTACCGTGAGGCGTCCTCGCGCAAGGACAGCAACTATCTGCCGGTCGACGCCCGTGTCTTTTCCCGCGCGGTGGCGCCGTCCGAGCCCTATTTCCCAAAAATCCTGCCGATCACCGGTGCGGCCTTCGTCGGCTCGTTGCTGCTGATGGCGATGGTGACGCTTCTGCAAGAGTTGTTTTCGGGTCGCGCCATGCGGCCGGCTGCCGGCGCCCGCTTCGAGCGGATCGAACAGGTTGCGATGCCGGTTGCCCGCGAACCGTCCAACCACGAACCGGCCGATATCGAAGACGTCGATGATCGGGCGGCGGAAGCGCAGGCAGAGCCGGAAGCGGCTGCCGCGGCGCCGGCAACTGCCCCAGCAACTGGCGAGGACGTCGAGCCGGTGCGCCCCACCCTTGGCGAGGTCGAAATCGACAGCGCGGTGGAAAAACTGATCACAAGCGGTGCGGCACGCGCCATATTCGTGTCGCCGGAAGGCGACGAGGCGGCCGCCTCGGCGGTGCTGGTGGCGCGTGAGGTTTCCGACGCCGGCCTGCGTGTGCTCCTGCTCGATCTCACCGCTTCGGGTGCCGCCTCGCGGCCGATGCTGGACAGCGGGCTTTTCCCGGGCATCACCAATCTGCTCGCCTCCGAAGCGCAGTTCAGCGACGTGATCCACCCCGATCTCTATTCGGACTGCCACGTCATTCCCGTCGGCACCGCCGCTCCGGTCCGCGCCATGCGCGCCGCCGACCGCCTGCCGATCATCATGCAGTCGCTGACCACCGCCTACGATCTGGTCGTGGTCGAATGCGGACCCGCAGACGCGCAAGGCATCAGCCGCCTTGTCGGCGAGGACACCGAGGTCTTCCTGTCGCTGCTGGAGCCGGACGACGAGGTGGCTCAGGCCGCAGTCGAGCTGATCGAGAGCGGCTATCCCGACCTGACGCTGGTGACGCCGGTCGGCCACGAGACGCCAGGGACGCCGATACCCGGACGGCGCTCCGCCGCCTGAGACGTCCCGGAAATCTCGGCAGCGATCAGCTGTCGTCTTCGCCCGCCGCAGGTGCTGCCTGTCCGGCCGTCTTGCGGCGCAGCATCTTGGTCAGCTTCCAGATCGTCGGACTGTTCTTGACGAAGGCTTTCAGGCGCGCGCTTTGCCGCAGGACAAACACCAGCGCGCGGCCCTTCAGCGTCAGCGGAATCAGGACCTCGAAATGCTGGGTCTCGATATCGCACCACAGCCGCTTGTAGGGTTCGTCGCCGACCGAGAAATCATAGACATCGAACCCCCTCTCGCAGGCTTCCTCGATGTTGTCGAAGAACAGGAAGTCGCCGGGGCTGGCATGGGCGACGTCGTCGTCGGCGATCGCTCCGAACTCGCAGATCAGGCGTTTCCCCGAGCGGCTCGATCCGGTGACGGCGCGAAGCTTGCCCGCGACTTCGAGCCCGTGCAGAACGAAGGACGGCTTGTCGTCGGAAAGCGCTTCGACGAACAACGCGCGGAAGAAAGCACGAACCTTCGGCTCGCCGAAGACGTTAGCGACGCCCATCTTGCGGAAGCGGAACTCCTTCATCTCGAAAAACGCGTCGAGCAGTCTGTTCACCTCGTCCGCTGTCTGCGCCTCGATGCGGCGGTGGCTGCCGACGGCCTCGAATTTGCGCGCCTGCGAGCGGTGCCTCTTGCGCCTGCGATTGCCGCTCGCGCGGGAGAGCAGTGCATCAAAACCTCCCGCCAAGTCGACGGCCAGCGACAGGTTGGGGCTGGGAAAATGCGGGAGGGATAGAAGCGGATTGGCAATGCCGTCGAGATCGGGCAGCAGCCGTTCCAGTGCGACGAGGTCGATGTCCGGCCGCGCCCTGGCGATCGCCGCCAGCATCGAGCGGACTGCCGCGCCATCCGCCTTGGTCAGCCAAGACGGATCGGCGGCGGCGAAATTGCCGTTGGCATGGCGGCCGCCCATGAAACGGGCGACGCGGAACGGACCGCGGCTGGTGACTTCCAGCGCCAACGAAAAAGCCGGTCGGCCGTCAGCGTTCAGCGTCACTAAGACGGTGTTCGCTTCGGCATATCTGGCCCAGTTCAGGATCCAGGCCGGGCTTTGCGGCGGCGCGAACAGCGCCGAACCGCAGAACTCGGCATAGCCCGCAAGTGCCGCACCGCCGGCGACCGAGACCGACAGGCCGGCATGATCCGCAGGCAACGCGCGCGGCGCCGCCTCCATTGCTTCGAGCCGATTGCCGTCAAATGACGCGGTGGCGTCAACCATACCTCAATCCTTTAAGGCGTATTCACCGCGATTGGGGGCTCGCATAGGCGCATTCCGTGCTTGGATGAGCCTAGGCGCAAAAGGTGAATGAATGATCGACGGGGGCGAGGCGATCCGGAAACTGGCGCTCAACGTCGTCCGCTATACCGGTCTTGCCCCGCTGGCCAAGCCGTTTGTCGGCGGCATCGGCGCCATCCTGATGCTGCACCGGGTCACCGCGAGGCCGGAAAAACCTGATAGCGTCAACCGGCATCTCAACATCGCGCCTGAGTTCCTCGACGCCGTGATCGCCGATATGAAGGTGAACGGCTATACGTTCGTCACGCTGGACGAAGCGATCGAGCGCATCAAGGCCGGCGGCAAGGATGGCCAGTTCGCGGCGATCACCGCCGACGACGCCTACCGCGACAACATGACCGAGGCGCTGCCGGTGCTGGAAAAGCACGGCGCGCCGGTTGCCATCTATGTCGCGCCGGGGCTGATAAACGGCGCCGCCGATCTATGGTGGGAGGTGGTCGAGGACATCGTTAGCGCGCGCGACCGCTTGATTCTGACAACACCGGACAGCCCGGTGACGATCGATTGCTCGACCCCGGGCAAGAAACTCCAGGCCTTTGCGCGCCTGCACGACTATCTGACGCTGGGGGTCCGCGAGGAGGACCAGCGGGCGGTGCTGCGCGAATTGGCGCGGTCGAACGGCATCGAGCGGGACGCGCGCCAGAGCACTTTGATGAACTGGGACGAGATCCGCGCCATGGCAGGGCATCCGCTAGTGACGATCGGCGCGCACACCGTCAATCATCGCAATCTGAAGCGGCTTCCCGAAGCCGATGCGCGGCACGAGGTCGACGACGTCAGGCGCATATTGCAGGCGGAACTCGGCGAGGCGCCGCGCCATTTCGCCTATCCCTATGGCTATGCCAGCGCCGTTGGCGATCGCGAAGTCGGCTTCGCCCGCGACGCCGGCTATGCCTCGGCGGTGACGACACGCCACGGCGTGCTGCGCGCCGAACATGCCGGCTTCCTGCACGCGCTGCCGCGCATTTCGCTCAACGGTCGCTATCAGAGCGTTGCCCATATCCGCACGATGCTGTCGGGTGTGACGACGCCGCTGGCCAATGCCGGCAAGATGCTTGTCACCATCTAGTGGTGAGAGTCTGACACTTGGCACCGGTGGACGGCAAGAACCGACCCCTTGCGGACCATCCCGGATGGGAGGTCAAGGGAACGTCGTGACCCCTAGCTGCCGTTCCGTGGAACCACCTTGGAAGTCCGGGTCAGGTCAAACCCGGTCGTTTGCGAATGGCAATTTTGAAGCCGTGTGCGAAAACGCGATCTTCGGTCGATAGGCGGGACTTATGCCGGGTGTCCCGTTGTCGCAAGTGCGCCACGGGATGGAGGTCCAATGGACGATCAATAAAACTAGAATTATGCTGGTAGTGGCAGAACCGACTGGGATTGGACTTCTCCGCTACAAAGGCGGAAACTGTGCGTTGAGGTCAAAAGGAATAATTGCCAACGCCGTCCTTCGGGTAAGCTTGGTGCCTCCCTCCTCATCGGCCGCCATTTCCTTTAGGATGCTTCAGGATTGCGGGAGCTGGCTATGGCCGTGGATCGCGTTCAGCGCAGAATGGCTGCCATCCTTGCAGCCGATGTGGTCGGCTACAGCCGGCTGATAGGCAGGGATGAGGAAGGTACTCTTGCGACCCTGAGAGCCTATCGCCAGATCATTGACCGGCTGATTGTGCACCATGAGGGACGGGTGTTCGGCAGCGCCGGAGACAGTGTCATCGCGGAGTTCGCAAGCCCTGTCGAGGCGCTGCGGTGTGCCACCGAAATCCAGTTGGAAATCGATAGACAGAACGCCGACCTCCCCGAGCCAGGCCGCCTGCGATTTCGCATCGGCATCAACCTCGGCGATGTCGTCGTAGAGGGTGACAACCTCATGGGCGACGGCGTCAACGTCGCCGCGCGTTTGGAACCGCTATCACGGCCGGGCGGAATATGTGTCTCCGAGGCGATCTATGCGCAGGCTCGCGATCGGCTTTCTCTCGATTTCATCGATCTTGGCGAGCACAAGGTGAAGAATATCGCCCGGCCTGTGCACGTCTATCGTGTGCCCCTCGCTTCGGAGGAACAGGTCAGGTCGCCTTTTCGCGGTCTCGACGTCTTCGAATTTGAAAACGCCGACCTCTTTTTCGGCAGAGCGCGGGCGATCACTGCTTGCACCGAAAGGCTGGAACAGCTCGCAGCCAACGGCAAAGCATTTTTGCTCATCTACGGGATGAGCGGCTCCGGTAAGTCTTCTCTTCTGCGCGCGGGGCTGATGCCTTCAATCACCCGACCCGGCGCAGTGGTAGGCATCAGTTTGTGGCGCCGTTGCCTGATCCGCCCGTCCGAAGGGCCTGATGCTGTCGCCTCGTTGACCGCGGGACTCCTTCGCGAAGGTGCTTTGCCCGAGTTGGCTCTCGAACTGACAGCGGCAGAGCTGACTCAACTCTGTCGAAGCGCTCCCGATCGCGTGATGACTCTGATCCGCCAGGCACTCGGCAAAGCAGCCACCGCCGCTGGCTCGGTCCCTTCGCAAATACGATTGCTGATCGCCATCGATCAGACAGAGGAGCTGTTCACGACGGAGAAGGAACCGGCGTCGCGCGAAGGGCTTGTGCGGCTCTTGGCGGCGTTCGCCGGCAGCGGACTGGTCTGGGTGATTGCGACGATCCGGTCGGATTTCTTTCACCGCTGCGGCGAAGTCCGAGGTTTCTCGGCGCTGAAGGACGGCCTCGGCAGCTATGAGCTCTTGCCGCCGACGAGCCCTGAGATCGCCCAGATCATTCGCGAGCCGGCTCGTGCTGCCGCACTCCGCTTCGAGGAGCGCGCCGATCTGGGGCGGCTCGATGACGTGCTGCAGGACGCGGCAGCCGCCGATCCCGGATCGTTGCCGCTTCTCGAATTCGTTCTCGATGCGCTGTACGAGGTAGGCCGGGAGCGCCGGATCCTCACCTTTGCTGCGTATCGTGCGCTTGGCGGCCTCGAAGGGGCGATCGCGCGCCGCGCCGATGAAGTCGTCGACGCGCTCCCGCCCGACATCCAGGAGGCATTGCCTGCGGTGCTGCGCGCTCTCACCACGGTGCGTCCGGGCGATGAAACTGTTACGGCAAGTCCAGTCCTGCTCAGCGAAGTGGCTGGAAAGCCGGCACGATTGGCTCTCGTCGACGCGCTGATCGCCGCCCGGCTCCTCGTCAGTGATGAAGATGCCGCGGGCCATGTCTTCGTCCGCGTGGCCCATGAGGCGCTGCTCAGCCGCTGGCCGCGCGCCAGCGACATTGTCAACGCGAATAGGAGCTTCCTCGAGACGCGGGCTCGGCTCAAGGCTGACGCCCATCGATGGCACTCGGACAACAAGAACCGCGATCTTTTGCTGCCGTCCGGCAAGCGTCTCGCCGAGGGCGAGGAATTGCTGCTGTCGAGACGCCAGGAAATCGACGATCAAGTCGTTGAATACATCGAGGCGTCCTCACGTGCCCAGAAGGAGAGAGAGGAGAAGGACCGGCAAGCAGAGCGGGCACTGATCGAGGCTGCTGAAGTAGCAAGACGCGAACGCTTGGAGCGCGAGGCCGACCGGCTCGCGGGAGAAGCTGAGCGTCGGGATCTGGCAGCAACTGCTGCGATACAGCTGGCACGACGTACGCGCTATGCGGCCAGTGTCGCGACGGTGTTGGCTCTCTTGGCTGGAGCAGGCGCATTCATTGGGTTCAGAGGACAGCAGGAAGCAATGCGGCAGGCGGTGCTGGCGCAAATGAGCGCCGACAAGGCCAGGTCGGCCGAGAGGAAGGCCCTTGAGGCGCGCGACCAGGCGCTGCGCAACCAGTCTCTTTCGCTTGCGTTTCTTTCGCAGCAAACCGCAACGAGCGGTAATACTGAGGCCGCGGTTTTGCTGGCGCTAGAAGCGCTGCCGACGGGCACATCTGAGCACAGACGCCCGTACATCGTTGATGCGGAGGCCGCGCTTTACAAGGCTTTGTTAGCGCATCGTCAAACGAGGATCTTCCATCAAGACGCCAGTGTGACGCATGCAGCTTTCAATCGGACCGGCGACCGCATTGTAACCTCATCGCATGACGCGACGGCACGCATTTGGGACGCCCTGAATGGTACCGAGACTGCGGTTCTGAAGGGCCACCAAGGCGCCGTTGAGAGAGCCGAGTTCAGCCCGGACGGAAGCCGCGTCATTACAGTTGCTAGAGATGGCACCGCGCGCATCTGGAACGCCACCTCAGGGGAGCAGCTCTTTTTACTTCAGCCGGTCGGCAATTTTCCTACGGCGATTTTCAGCCCAAACGGCACCCGGGTGCTGACAGCGGGGGAGAACAGCGATGCATCACTCTGGGACGCTCAAACCGGAAGGAAAATCCTAAGTGTAGAGAGACGTGGAAGCTCCCTGGCTAGCTTTAGTCCCGATGGCCAGAGCTTCGCAATCGCACAACGCGATCAACGCTCCGTTCTTATCTGGAATGCGGAAGATGGCAAACTGAACCGGACTCTGCGGGTTAACGCTTGGCCGTACAGCGTCGCATTCAGCCCGGACGGAAGCCGGCTCCTGATAAGCTCGTGGGGCCCAATTTCATACCCTTTCCTTTCGCATCTTTGGGACGTGTCGAAAGGCATGGAAATTGCGACATTGGCCGGTCACAAGAGCGACACACAATTACAAGGCGTAATGTTCAGTCACGACGGCCGTCGAATTGCGACGGTATCACTCGATGGTAGCGCACGACTCTGGGACGGAATCTCGGGTAATTTGCTTGGCGTGCTCGGCCAGGAGTCCTCGGGGCTCAAACTAAGTTACATGGGCCCGGATGAGCGCGATCAGGAGATGAACAGCGTCTTCAGCCAAGACGATCGGTTCTTGGCTGCCGCTTCCCTCAACGGCACGGTTCGTATTTGGGATGTCGAGCGCACGTCGCTGCTCACCACCATCATCGGCCATGACGCCTTGGTCGAGCACGTGGAATTCAGCCCAGTTAACAACAGCATTCTTCTCACTGCATCGCACGATCGCACCGCTCGGCTCTGGGATATCGACGGGGTTCTGACAACTGCGCTGTCCCATGAATATCCGCCGGCCTTTGCGGTCTTTAGTCCCGATAATGTGCACCTTTTGACTGGAGGTGGGGATAGCGCAGCGCACCTGTGGGATGTTGTAAGCGGACGTCAGATAGCCGAGCTTGACACACACGAAACTGTCCAAAGTGCGACGTTCAGCCCTGATGGAAGTCGCGTTGCAACCACATCTCTTGGGGGCCGAGTTCTTGTTTGGGACGTTGCAAGCAGACGCGAGGTCGCGCAGCTCAAATCTCGTGACGGGCTACTTCAAGTTCAATTTAGTCCCAAGGGAGACCTGTTAGCGACGGGTTCGGCTCACGGTACCGCACAGTTGTGGGACGCGGCAAGCGGCGCCGAACTGGCCACCATCAAGACAAGCGGGAAGTTGCCACAGGCGATTTTCGGCCAGGACGGGGATCTCGTCCTTACCGCGACGGACGACAACGCTGCCCACCTTTTGAAGACGGACGGAACTGAATTCAAGGTTCTCATCCGGCATCAGAACCGAATCACCGCGGCCGCTTTCAGTCCAGACGGCCAACTGGTTGTCACGGGTTCACTCGACCGCACCGCGCGGATCTGGTCGATCAAGGACGGAAACAGTGTCGCGACGCTGAAGGGCCACAGCGACGAGCTGACAGCAGTCGCGTTCAGCCAGGACGGTCAGTCTCTCCTAACTGCCTCACGCGATGGGACCGTTCGAATCTGGAGCGTTCCGGTAGGAACAGAAAAGGTCGTTCTCAGGGGTCACAGCGGCGCAGTGGACAGCGCGCAAATCAGTCCTAACGGTTTGTATGTCGTGACGACGTCGTCTCAGGATCGCACGGTCAGGCTCTGGGCGGCGCAGTCGGGGCGCGAGATCGCAGTGCTTGCCAGCCGGGAGGACGAGGCCAACCGACCGGCGCTGATGCGGGCGGCTTTCAATTCCGATGGAACGAGGATCGCAATCGTGTCCGGTGATGATAGCGTCCGAATAATTCGCGCGTTCCAAACACCTCTGGACCTCATTGACTACGCACGTGGGATTGTTCCACGCGAACTGACCGCCTGCGAACGGCGACGTTTCTTCCTTCCTGTCGAAGGTGAAGTTGGCGACTGTCCAAGCTGATATCGCTCCAATGCGCTGTCGACCTCACCACGCGATGGTCGGCGTCAGCCGTTCCGAGCTAAGAGCGAATGGCAGTTCTGGCGTTCAAAAATTCCGCCTTGCTGAACCGCAATTTTGAAACCGGGTGCAAGAAAGTGATCTTCGGTTGATAAACGGAGCCTATGCCAGCCCACCTTCTCGTACGTGCGCCCTAGAGGAGGTCTAACGGGACGGCCAATCAGCGACGTTTTATGCAGCCAGCGGCAAGGGTGCTAGAGCAAGGGCATTGGTTGAGCGGCCGGGATGCGTCGACTCCCGCCGTTGGATGTTTGTCAACTGAACAGCCGCTTCTGGCGCCGCCTGCGCGTTCCGATCGGCGACACGGAAGGCAGAAAACCACCCTGAGCTGCCCTACGCGTCGGGTAGCAAGCTTCAGGCTTTCACCACTAGTGGCGGCGAGCGAGCGTCAATTCTTCGGCCGCGGGGGCTCCAGGATCAGCCATTTGATGATGCCCATAGCCGGCAGCACCCAGAGCATGCCGCTGAGCAGGAAGAACAGGAAATGCGCCCACGGTCCCGATTCCGCCAGTTGGGCGACCGCCACGATCGATGCGACCAGCGCATAGACGATGACCAGCGCCACCAGCAGGAAGGTTCCGATCAGCTTCTTCAGGCGAATGGGCATTTCGCGATCCGGTTGATCCCTATCGCTTAGGCCCAACGGAAGAGGCACGCAACAGCCAAGAAGCGGCGCGACGGCGTGCCGCGCTGTCCGGTCTTGCCAGCGGGGTTGCGATGGTTCACCAATCCGCGACTGCAACCTGCCGGGACAAGCCTATGGCTGCCATATCAGCTGCCGCGCCTTTCGTGGCCCGCGACCGCGACCTGCGCAACCGGGCGCTGGTGCGCGGCTGGCTCTACGTCGTGCTTCTTGTGCTGTTCGTACTGGTGCTGGTCGGCGGCGCCACCAGGCTCACTGAGTCCGGCCTGTCGATCACCGAATGGAAGCCGATCCACGGCATCATCCCGCCGCTCAACGACGCCGAATGGCAAGAGGAATTCCAGCGCTACCGGCAGATCCCGCAATATGCCGAACTCAACAAGGGCATGAGCATCGAAGCATTCAAATCGATCTTCTGGTGGGAATGGGTGCACCGGATCCTGGCGCGCGGTGTCGGCCTGGTTTTCGCCGTGCCGCTGGTGTTTTTCTGGGCGACGCGCCGCATCGAACGCGGCCTTGGGCCGAAACTATTAGGCATTCTTCTTCTCGGCGGCCTGCAGGGCGCGATCGGCTGGTGGATGGTGGCGTCCGGGCTGGTCGACCGGGTCTCCGTCAGCCAGTACCGGCTGGCCTCGCATCTGACGCTGGCCGCGCTGATCTTCACCGCGACCATGGTGGTCGCGCGTGGATTGGCCCCACACTCCGCGCCCGCCGCCGATCGTTCGACGCAGCGTCTGGCCGGCTTTCTGGTGTTGCTGGCGCTGATCCAGATCTATCTCGGCGGGCTGGTCGCCGGCCTCGATGCCGGCCTGAGCTACAACACCTGGCCGCTGATGGACGGCAAGCTCATCCCCGGCGATCTGTTGATCCTCGAGCCGGCATGGCGCAACTTCTTCGAGAGCCCGAAGACGGTCCAGTTCATCCACCGGCTCGGCGCCTACACGATCTTCGTCGCAGCACTTTGGCACATGATCGCGACGCACCGCCGCCAGCCAGGCACGACGCATGCGCACCGCGCGACGTTGTTGTTTCTGCTGGTGCTGGCGCAGGCCTTGATCGGCATCGGCACGCTGCTGATGCACGTGCCGCTGCACATGGCGCTGATGCATCAGGCATTTGCGCTTGTCCTGCTGGGTTTCGCCGCAGCGCATTGGCGCGGCACCAAGGGCGCTTATCCCATGCCCAACCAGATCGCCGTCAGAGGCTGAGCCGCACAGTCCTGATCGCCGTGGCAATGGATAATTCGCGGCTTTCCTCGATCGCGTTGCCGTCCTCATGATGCCATGACGCCGACAGGCAGCCATAGGCGATGGCGTGATCCAGAATGGCTGGCGGCGTCTGGCCGAGCGTCTTGGCGAAGATCTCAGCCATGTGGGCAATCCGCCGGGGATCACGGCAAAGATCGTCGCGGTCGAGCGGGTTGTAGAACATGTTCGCCGCATCGAAGCCGGGATCGCCGAGAACGCCCTTCGGGTCGATCGCCAGCCAGCCGCGCGGTCCCAGCATGATGTTGTCGTGATGCAGGTCGCCATGCAGCGGCAGCACGTCGACAGGATCGGCCAGCAGCCGTTCCGCGGTCGCAGCCGCTTCGACATAGAGGCTCTTTTCGCCGGCGTCGCGATCGATCTTCGCATTCTTGAACAGGCTGGAAAACCGTACCCGCAGCGGCTGCAGATCCGGTGGGGCAGGGTGGTCAGATGGCGAGAACAGTCTTGCCATCACTTCGGCCGCGATTGCTGTGGCGGCATTGTCTCCCTGCTCGGCGAGAACCTGTGACAGCAAGGTTTCGCCGGCATATTCGAGCAGCATGCAGTGACCGTCGCGGCCGAGCAGCCGCACCGCGCCTTCGCCGCGCCGCCAGGCGAGAAAATGCTCGCCGCGCAACTCGTCTTCGACGTCGTCGAAAGCTTTGAGGGCCTTGACGATTGCCGGCGAACCGTCCTCGCGAAAAACCTTCCAGATGCGGCTGCTGAACGTCTCGGCAATCAGTTCTGGCGCGTTGACCTTCCAGCGGCTTGGAAATGCCGAAGCGTCCATTCAGTGCTCGAGGCCGAGCATCAGATTCATATTCTGTACGGCAGCACCCGAGGCGCCCTTGCCGAGATTGTCGTAGACGGCGAGCAACAGCGCCTGGGCTCTGTCGTCGTTGGCGAAGACATAGAGCTTCATCCGGTTGGTGCCGTTGTAGATTTCGGGATCGATCTCCGGCACGCGCTCAAGATGCACATAGGGCGCCACCTCGACCACGCCGCCATCGATCGCGGCGAAATGGTCGGCAATCGCCGCATGAAGCTCGGCGCCGGTCGGCACATAGTCGAGGCCGCCGAGCTGCAGCGGCACCACGGTAATCATGCCTTGCGCGAAATTGCCGACCGCAGGCTGCATGATCGGATCATGCGACAGCTTCGCATAGGTCCTGAGCTCCGGCACATGCTTGTGCTGCAGGGTCAGCCCGTAGGGCAGGAATTCCGACGCATCCTCGCCCTTGGCGACATAGTCCTCGATCATCGGCCGGCCGCCGCCCGAATAGCCCGTAATGCCGTTGACGGTGACCGGAAAATCCGGCGGCAACAGCCCAGCCGCCACCAGCGGCCTGAGCGTCGCGATCGGGCCTTGCGGCCAGCAGCCCGGATTGGCGACGCGCTTCGCCCTGGCGATTGTCTTCGCCTGATCCTTGTCCAATTCGGCGAAACCATATTCCCAGCCCTCGGCCACGCGATGCGCGGTCGAGGCGTCGATGACCTTGGTGGTGTCGTTGGTGATCAGCGAGACGCTTTCCTTCGCGGCTGTGTCCGGCAGGCAGAGGATCGCGACATCGGCGGCGTTGAGGAACTCGGCTCTAGCTGCCGGTTCCTTGCGGCGCTCGGTCGGAATGGAGATGATCTCCAGGTCGCCGCGCTCGGCCAGCAGCGCCCTGATCTGGAGACCGGTGGTGCCGTGCTCGCCGTCGATGAAGATTTTCGGTTTCATTGCCTGCCTTTAATTCCTGATAGTTATATGCCGCCTGCCTGATTCAATGCGGCAACGACGTTATTGCCGCTGTTCAGCTCTTCGAGCCGGGCCTTTCGTTCCGCCAGGAGCCCGAGATAGTGCATGGCCACCGTCGACCCGGCAATTGCCGTTATATCGGCGTGATCGTAGGCCGGCGCAACCTCCACGACATCGGCGCCGATGATGTCGACCTGATTGATCTGGCGCAGCACCGACAGAATCTTTGCCGAGGACGGCCCGCCGGCGACCGGCGTGCCGGTGCCGGGCGCGAAGGCCGGGTCCAGGCAATCGATATCGAAGGTGACATAGGCCTTCTTGCCGCCGGTGCGGTCGACGATGGCATAGGCGATATCGGACGCGCGCATTTCCTCGACTTCGTGGCCGTACAGGATCTTGATGCCGAAGGTATCAGGCGCATGGGTGCGGATGCCGATCTGAATCGAACGGTCGGGGTCGATAATGCCCTCCTTGACCGCACGGCCGACGAAGGAGCCGTGATCGATGCGCTTGCCATCGTCCGGCCAGGTGTCCTGATGGGCGTCGAACTGGACCAGGGCCAGCGGGCCGTGGATGGCGGCATGCGCCTTGAGCAGCGGCCAGGTGACGAAATGGTCGCCGCCGAGCGATAGCAGGAAGGCGCCGGATTTCAGGATCTTTGCCGCCTCGCGCTCGATCGTCCCTGGCGTCTTCTGGTGATTGCCACTGTCGAGCAGGCAATCGCCATAGTCGACCACGGCGAGATGTTCGAACAGATCGCGCGAGAACGGATATTGCGGATCGTTGTCGAGGATGGTCGAGGCGCGGCGAATCGCCTGCGGTCCGAAACGCGCGCCCGGCCGGTTGGTGACGGCGGCGTCGAAGGGGATGCCCCACACCACCGCGTCCGCGCCCTTCACGTCCTTCGTGTATTTGCGTCGCATGAACGACAGCGCGCCGGCATAGGTCGGCTCGAAGGACGCACCTGTCTTGGCCCGGGCGGTGAAGGCGTGGTCGATGTTGGTGTTCGGCATGAAGGTCTCCTGTGCGTCGAGGCGCAACCTTATTGGATATAATTCTCAGAAATGCGACCCCCTCCGAGGCCATGGCCATTCGAGCTCGGTCACAAATTCTTGCTTGCCAGGTGAGCCCGCATGGCAAACCCGGAAATTGCGTAGGTAAGCATGAATGCAACCGAAAGTAGAAAGCCATGCCCTCATCGGATGGCATCGGCCGGGAGCGGAACAGATATGGGCGCGCGCCACCCGGCCAAACCGACCGCTACGGCGGCGGCATCGATCTCGTCGACCTGATTGCTGGCGACCTGCTGATTGCCGTCGGTTCGAGGTTGCAGAACGGTCGCTTCAGCCGGCATCGACCTGACTTTTCGGCATTTGCGAAGCCGGCTTCGTTCACTGGGCTGTCACGTGCGTCGCTTAACCGGGTTCCCATCCGCTACGGAGCGATTCTCATGCAAACGACCTGGCTTAACCTTCTGCTTTCTGCCGCCCTGGTGCTCGTCACAGGCTCGGCATCGGCAGGCGAAACACGCGCCAGACAGATTCTCGACCGTTTCGAACACGCCAACCAGTGGCGCGACCATGTCATGGTGGCGGCACATCGCGCCGGCAGCATGCAGGCCCGCAAGACGCTCTATGCGGAGAACTCGATCGCCGCGCTCGAGGCATCGATCGCGCTTGGTGCCGAAATCGTCGAGGTCGACGTCAGGCGCTCGAAGGACGGCGAGTTCGTCGTCATGCATGACAGCTGGCTAGACCGCACGACGAATTGCAAGGGCGAGGTGATCAAGCGCACGCTGGCCGAACTCAAGACCTGCAGACTGGTGATCGAGGGCACTGGCGCCGTCACCGATGAGCCGGTTTCGACGCTGCGCGAGATGCTGGTGGCGACCAAGGACAGGATCCTGATCAACATCGACAACAAGCTCGATGTTGACAACCTTGCCGGCATGATCGCCGTTGCGCGCGACTTGGGCATGGCCGAGCAGGTGATCGTCAAGGAGAACCTGTGGAACCCGGCGAGGATCACCACTGTCAAGGCCGCCATGGGTGCGATCGGCAGTGGGTTCCAGTTCATGCCGATCATCGCCGACGACGCGGTTCGTGACGCCGGCTTCGCCGAGAAAGTCAGCGGGATATTTTCGCCGCGCGCGGTCGAGATGATCAACTGGCGGGCCGGCGCGGAGACGTTGACCGACACCGGCGGTCCGCTGTTCAGCCCCCGCATGCGCGCTGCTGCGATAAGGGGCGACTGGCACATCTGGGCCAACACCTACGCTATCGTCAACAAACCGGGCGGCTTCCTTGCCGGCGGTCGCGGCGACGAGTTGGCGGTGCACGCCAGTCTGCCGCGCGAGACGTACGGCTTCTGGGCCGAGCGCGGCGCCACCATCATCCAGACCGACGAGCCGAAAGTGGCGATCGACTGGCTGGCGGCAAACGGCTACCGCGTGCCATATTCTGATGAGGCGCGACCGGCGGAGCCGGCGAACACCGCGAGCATCAACTAGACGTGGTGGCTGAAGCTGCCGATCTCCCCCCTTGTGGGGGAGATGCCAAGTTTTGGCAAAGAGGGCAGGGCAGAGGGGGGCGCTGTCCCGCCAGCCTGTCGATCGGGGGAGATTGGCTCGTTGCCGCTTTCGCCAATCCTCATGCAGCCATCGCTACTCCGTCCAATTCCCTGACGGCATCCTCCGGCAGGTCGAGTTCGGCCGCGGCGAGGTTCTCCCGCAAATGCGCGACGGAAGACGTGCCCGGGATCATTAGGATGTTGGGCGCGCGTCGGAGCAGCCAGGCGAGCGCGACCTGCATCGGCGTGGCGCCCAGGCGCTGAGCGACGCCGGATAGGGTAGACGACTGCAGCGGGTTGAAGCCGCCGAGCGGAAAGAACGGCACATAGGCGATACCGTTGCGGGCGAGTTTTTCGATCAAGGCATCGTCGCCCCTGTGCGCCAGATTGTATTGGTTCTGCACGCAGACGATCCTGGCGATCCGTCGCGCCTCTTCGATCTGCGCTGACGTGACATTGCTTAGCCCGATGTGACGCACCAAACCCTGCCGCTGCAACTCGGCCAGCACAGTGAACGGCGCCTCGATCGACCCTTCGGCAGGGCCATGCGCGTCGAACATGATCCTGAGATTGACCACGTCCAGCACGTCGAGCCCGAGATTGCGCAGATTGTCGTGCACCGCCTGGGTCAGCGCTTCGGCCGAGAAGGCCGGCAGCCATGATCCGTCTTCGCCGCGCCGGGCGCCGATCTTGGTGACAATGACGAGGTCGTCCGGATAGGGCGCGAGCGCCTCGCGGATGAGCAGATTGGTGACGTGCGGCCCGTAGAAATCGCTGGTGTCTATGTGATTGACCCCGCGCGCAACGGCTTCGCGCAGCACGGCCAAGGCTGCGTCGTGATCTCTGGGCGGACCAAATACGCCGGGTCCTGCGAGCTGCATGGCGCCGTAGCCGAGCCGTTTCACGGTGCGGTCGCCGAGAGTGAATGTGCCGTAATTGTCGGTACTGGACATGGTCTATCTCCGTTCAGGATGACGCTGAGATAGGCGCTGTCCGATCTCACGATAATTGGGTACATTCCGCACGGGCTGTACGGAATATCGAACAATGAAGATCGACCTCGGAGACCTGAACGCCTTCGTGGCCGTAGCGCGGGCCAAGGGTTTTCGCGATGGCGCCCGCGCCAGCGGCGGCAGTGCGTCGGGCTTGAGCGAGGCGGTGCGCCGCCTCGAGACGCAGCTCGGTGTCAGGCTGCTCAACAGGACGACCCGCAGTGTCGTCCTGACCGAAGCGGGTGCGAGCTTGCTGGCCCAGCTCGGCCCAGCCTTGACCGAGGTGGAATCGGCCCTCGACGTTGTGAATGGCTTCCGCGACAGGCCGGCAGGTACGTTGCGCCTTAATGTGCCGGTCAGCGCGGCGCGGCTGGTGCTGCCCAGCATCGTCCCAGGGTTTCTCGCTGCCTATCCCGGCATCCGGCTGGAGGTGATCGCCGAGGAGAGCTTTGTCGACGTGCTGGCGGCAGGCTGCGATGCCGGGATCCGTTACGACGAGCGGCTGGAACAGGACATGATCGCGGTGCCGATCGGACCGCGCCTTCAGCGCTTTGCCACCGCCGCCAGCCCTGCCTACCTTGACCGCCATGGCCGGCCGGAACACCCGCGCGACCTTCTCGGTCACGCCTGCCTGCGCGGCCGCTTCGCCAGTGGTGCGATGCCGCCGTGGGAATTCGAGCGTGCCGGCGAGGTGGTGCGGGTCGATCCGACGGGGCCGCTTCTCGTGACCCTGGGTGGAGCGGCCGATCTCGCCGTCGATGCCGCTATCGCCGGTACCGGCATTGTCAGCCTGTTCGAGGATTGGCTTCGCCCTCACTTTGAGAGCGGTGTGCTCGAACCCGTCCTCGAACCTTGGTGGCAGAGCTTCCCCGGGCCGTTCCTCTATTATCCCGGCCGGCGTCTCGTGCCAGTGCCGTTGCGGGCGTTTATCGACTTCATCAAAGTACCGGCCGATCGTTCCTAAATTTGGGCCAGGTTAGTATCACCAAAAGAAAAGGCCGCCCGGAGGCGGCCTTTTCGAATGTCTGAAGCTGCGCAGTGCTTAGCGCTTCGAGAACTGGAACGAGCGGCGGGCCTTCGCCTTGCCGTACTTCTTGCGCTCGACGACGCGGCTGTCGCGGGTCAGGAAGCCGCCCTTTTTGAGCACGGCACGCAGCGCCGGCTCGTAATAGGTCAGCGCCTTGGAGATGCCGTGACGCACGGCACCGGCCTGGCCGGAAAGGCCGCCGCCGATGACCGTGGCGACGATGTCGTACTGGCCGGCGCGGTTGGCGGCGATGATCGGCTGGTTGAGGATCATCTGCAGGACCGGGCGTGCGAAATATTCGGCGAACACCTTGTCGTTGACGACGATCTTACCGGAGCCGGGCTTCACCCAGACACGCGCGATGGCGTTCTTGCGCTTGCCGGTGGCATAGGCGCGGCCCGACTTGTCGAGCTTCTGGACATGGACGGGTGCCGCCGGCTGCGTGTTGGTGTTGCCGGTGGCAGTTCCGAGTTCTGCGAGCGAGGAAAGCTCAGCCATTTTACGAAACCTTCTTGTTCTTGGCGTTCAGCTTGGCCACGTCGAGCGTGACGGGCTGCTGGGCGACATGCGGATGTTCCGTGCCTGCATAGACGCGGAGATTCTTCATCTGGCGACGGCCGAGCGGGCCACGCGGGATCATGCGTTCGACGGCCTTCTCGACGACACGCTCGGGGAAACGGCCCTCGAGCAGCTGGCGCGCGGTGCGCTCTTTGATGCCGCCGGGGTGGCCGGTGTGCCAGTAATAGACCTTGTCGGTGAATTTCTTGCCGGTGAAGACCACCTTGTCGGCGTTGATGACGATGACGTTATCGCCGTCGTCGACATGCGGGGTGAAGGTGGGCTTGTGCTTGCCGCGAAGATGATTGGCGATGACAGTGGCGAGACGGCCGACGACGAGACCCTCGGCGTCGATCAGCACCCACTTCTTCACCACATCCGCAGGCTTCTGCGAAAAGGTTGCCATGGATTGTTGCTTTCGGTTCGGACCTTCCCCATCGACGAACGACAAGGAAAAGCGTTTCTTGTTGCTTGGAATGACGCCGAGCGCTCGCCCGCCGCCAATAACAAAACGGCGGCCTTTGGCGGGCCGCTGTTCCGTGAGGGCTTATAGGCGAGGGGGAGATAGCACGTCAAGGCGAATTAAAAGACGCGTAGCTCAGAAAATGAAGCAAAAACAAAGGATTGAATAATAGGTACTATTTTACCACACTGATCTAGTGTTAATTGCGGTGCAGAATCTGGCCTTAGTGCTTTGCCTCAATTTCCTTGCGGGCCGCGCTGGAGAGGAACGCAGATCGCGTTATGCCGCGTTCGCGCGCTGCGATGTCGATCGCCCGCAAAACGCCGCGCTCGAAAGTCACGTTTGCCCTGACGACGGCGCTGTCATTGTCGATGAGCGGCACCGAGACCAGATAGGCTCCTTCGGCGAGCGCGTTGCGTATGTCGGGAAGCGCGACAATCGCTTCATGGTTGGACGGCTCTGGAACGGGCATATCCTCTGCCCACAATTGCAAGGCTTCAACGGCATTGGGCACGATGTCTTCCGCCGCGTCCGCAGCCGAAAAGCAGCCGGGAATGTCCGGAAAGCGGATGCCGAATGCGCTGTCGGGATCTTTGTCGACCAATGCGAAATAGTTCTTCATTTGCAATCTCCAGGACGCTTCAGCTCGTCCTTATCCAGCCTGCCTGCTTGGCGATCGCGCGAGCGGTACCGGTTGGCAGATTCTTCTCGGGATGCGGAACGATCAACACAATCTCGCCCTTTCGGAATTTGTGATGCGAGCCGCGTACGGAAATCAGTTCGAAACCATCGTCTTTGAGACGCTTCACGATCTTGCGGCTGTCACGTTCCAGCAAAGGTCACCTATGCGCACATATATACACATCAACCGGAAATGCAATTGTCAAGATGGCGACCGCTTCGGCGGGATCGAATAGGTTCCCGTCGCGTGCGCTACCGTATGTCCGTCCGGTCCGGCGACGATGTCGATTTCGAACACCATCAGGCTCTTGCCCAGCTTCAGGATCCGGCAATGGCCGTCGATCGGTCCGGCCTCGGCTTTGCGGACAAAATTGATGTTGAGATTGGTGGTCACCGAAAGCGCATCCGGCCCGGCATGCGAAAGCACGCAGACATAGCCGCCAATGTCGGCCAGCGTGAACAGCGACGGGCCCGACACGGTTCCGCCGGGGCGCAAATGCCGCTCGTCGGCATTCAGGCGCACCGTGCAGCCGCCCGGAAACACGTCGATCGCCTCGTAGAAGGTGAACTGGTCGTTGAGCTGTGGATAGACGGTCTCCATCAGCGCATTGACTTGCGCGGCAGTCAGCATCGGCTTGAAATTGTTTTGGGCGGGCATAGGCGGTTTCCTATATACGGCGCCGCAGGGCCGGCGGTCTCAAGGCGAGGGCGCTTGGCTGAGGCCGCGCAGCCGAGAAAACACGTCTCAAGGCTGTTCTTCAATCGGCAGCGTGCTAGTTCTTTTGTTCCATGGCCCGCGAATCCGATGCCCGCTGGCCGATGAAGAGGTTGGAGACATGGCTGAAATCGTCGCCATCAAGCCGGCTGTTGCCGAAGGTCCTGTTGTCGCGGGGCTGGACAAGGGCGTGCTCCGCCTCACGCTCACCAATCCGCCGGCCAATGCCCTGTCGCTGGCGGTGATGGCGGCGCTGACGGCGGAGCTCGACCGCGCGAAATCCGACAGATCCGTCCGCGTCATCATCCTGGCGGCGACCGGAAAGGTGTTCTGCGCCGGACACGACCTCAAGGAAATGACCGCGCGCCGCGCCGACGCCGATCGCGGCAAGGCATTCTTCGAGGAGACGTTTTCCGCTTGCGCGGCACTGATGCAGGCGATCGTGCGCCATCCCAAGCCGGTGATCGCCGAGGTCGATGGTCTGGCGACGGCGGCCGGGGCGCAACTGGTCGCGAGCTGCGATCTGGCGATCGCCTCGCATGAGGCGACCTTCTGCACGCCGGGCGTCAATATCGGGCTGTTCTGCTCGACGCCGATGGTGGCGCTGTCGCGCAACGTCTCGCGCAAGCAGGCGATGGAGATGCTTTTGACCGGCGAGACGATCGATGCGGCGACGGCCAAGGAATTCGGCCTGATCAACCGCGTCGTGCCGCGCGAATATCTGAATCAGATTGTCACCAAATACGCGCAAACCATTGCTGCCAAATCGGCTTTGGTGGTGAAGACCGGCAAGGAGGCCTTCTACGCGCAGGCCGAGATGGGGCTGGCCGAGGCCTATGCCTATACCGGCCGCGTCATGGTCGAGAACATGCTGGCGCGCGACGCGGAAGAGGGCATCGGCGCCTTCATCGGCAAGCGCAAGCCGGAATGGACGGACGAATAGACATGGAGGAATAGACATGGAGCCTCGCATCTCCATCGTCACCATTGCCGTCGACGATCTCGAGCGCGCCACACGCTTCTACGAGGCGATGGGCCTGACCCGCCATGCCGGGATCACCGACGGCGTCGCCTTCTTCCAGATGGGCGGCGTCATTCTCGGGCTGTTCCCGCGCGAAAGCGCCGAAGCGGATTCAGGCATCACCTTCGGCCCGGCGCCGTCGGCGATCTACCTCGCCTACAACACCCGCTCGGACACTGAAGTCGATCACGTGCTTGCGATGGCCGAGAAGGCCGGCGGCCGCATTGTCAAGCCGGCCGGCCGCGCCTTCTGGGGCGGCTGGTATGGCTATTTCGCCGATACGGAAGGCCATGTCTGGGAAGTGGCGCACAATCCGGCTTTTCCGATCGCGGAAGACGGCAGCATCTCGCTGCCGGGCTGATACCGCTGCCAGATGGCATATCGTAAGCAACTGACGCGACTGAAGGCTCCCTATCTCAAGCGCATCCTGATCGAGCCGGCGCGGGTCGAAGATTGGGAAAAATATCCTTGGAACCTGCCGATCTTCCGCGGCCACGATTTCGAACTCGAATTCACCACGCCGATCACCATCATCGTCGGTGAGAACGGCACCGGCAAATCGACATTGCTCGAGGCGATCGGCGCGCTGGCCGGATACGATGAGGCCGGCGGCGGCAAGGGCTACATGCCCATCGACCACTCCCGCGCCATCGACAAGAGCGGCGCGGCACTGGCGGAAACGCTGCGCGGCCACTGGCTGCCGAAGGTCACCGCCGGCTGGTTCTTTCGCGCCGAATCTTTTTACGCCGTCGCCCGCTATCTCGATCAGGCCGCCGTCGACGCCCATGCGGCGCCGCCCGATTTCCTGTCCTGGTCGCATGGCGAGGGTTTCATCCGGTTCTTCGAGGAGCGCTGCCGCCGGCAAGGTATCTACATCCTCGACGAGCCGGAAAGCGCCTTGTCGCCGACGCGCCAGATCGAGCTTCTCAAGATGCTGCGGCGGATGGATCTATCAGGCACGGCGCAAGTGATCATGGCGACGCATTCGCCGCTGCTGATGGCTTGTCCCGGCGCGCGGCTGTTCCGCATCACCCGGTTCGGGCTCGACCCGACCGATTTCCATGATACCGATCATTTTCGCATGATGCGCAGTTTCTGCAACGACCCGGATGGTTTTCTCGCCGAAGCTCTGTATGAGGACGAGGCATGAACCATGACGCCTACGACAATGTCTATATCGCCGGCATCCTCAATTCGGTGAAAACCATCGCCATGATCGGCGCGTCCGCCAACGATGTGCGGCCGAGCTACTTCGTGCTGAAGTACCTGCTGGGCAAGGGGTTTTCGGTGTTCCCGATCAACCCCGGCCAGGCCGGCAAGGAAATCCTTGGCCGGATGACCTATGCCAGGCTCGCCGATGTTCCCGAGCCGATCGATATGGTCGACGTGTTTCGCGGCTCGGCGGCAGTGCCGGGCGTCGTCGACGAGGTCTTGCGGCTCGACCCGTTGCCGAAAGTCATCTGGATGCAGCTTGGCGTGCGCCACGACGAGGCGGCCGCGCGCGCCAAGGCCGCCGGCATCAAGGTCGTGATGAACCGCTGCCCCAAGATCGAATATGGCAAGCTGTCGGGCGAAATCGGCTGGACCGGCGTCAACTCAGGCGTGTTGTCGTCGAAGAAGCCGCTGATGCGGCCGGGATTCCAGAGTTTTGGCGTTCGCCAGAAGTAGGTAGTGAATGGTGAATAGTGAATAGAAGGATTTTTCTGGAAGGCGGGCAAAGCGGCATATGAGCCGCTTGCAATCAGAATGGGGCTGGCCGACTTTGCCATTCACCATTCACCATTCACCATTCACCATTCAGGGGAGATCTTCGATGACCCGCACGCCCGGTTTCAACACGCTCGCCGTCCATGCGGGTGCCAAGCCCGATCCGGCGACCGGCGCGCGTGCCACGCCGATCTACCAGACGACCTCCTTTGTCTTCGATGATGCCGATCATGCCGCCTCGCTGTTCGGGCTAAAAGCCTTCGGCAACATCTATACCCGGATCATGAACCCGACGCAGGCGGTGCTGGAAGAGCGTATCGCGGCGCTCGAAGGCGGTACGGCGGGGCTGGCGGTGGCGTCGGGCCATGCCGCGCAGGTGCTCGTCTTCCATAATCTGATGCAGCCCGGCGACAATTTCGTCGCCGCGACAAGGCTTTACGGCGGCTCGATCAACCAGTTCGGCCACGCCTTCAAGAATTTCGGCTGGCAGGTGCGCTGGGCCGACACCAACGACATCTCGACCTTCGAAAGCCAGATCGATGAAAAGACCAAGGCGATCTTCATCGAGAGCCTGGCCAATCCGGGCGGTGTCTTCGTCGACATCGAAAAGATCGGCGACATCGCCCGCAAACACGGCCTGCCGCTGATCGTCGACAACACGCTGGCCTCGCCCTATCTGGTGCGCCCGATCGAGCATGGCGCCGACATTGTCGTGCATTCGCTGACCAAGTTCATCGGCGGCCACGGCAATTCTATCGGCGGCGCCATTGTCGACGGCGGCACCTTCGACTGGTCGAAATCCGGCAAATATCCGATGCTGTCGGAGCCGCGCCCCGAATATGGCGGCCTCGTCCTGCACGAAACCTTCGGCAATTTCGCTTTCGCCATTGCCGCGCGCGTGCTTGGCCTGCGCGACATGGGCCCGGCGATCTCGCCCTTCAACGCATTCCTGATCCTGACCGGGCTGGAAACCCTGCCGCTCAGGATGCAGCGGCATTGCGACAATGCGGTCACTGTCGCCGGCTGGCTGTCCAACCACCCGAAGATCGCCTGGGTGTCCTATCCCGGCCTGCCCAGCGACAGCAACAACGCGCTGCAGAAAAAATATTCGCCGCTTGGCGCCGGTGCGGTGTTCACCTTCGGCCTGAAGGGCGGCTATGCGGCCGGCATCAAATTCGTCGAGGCGCTCGAACTGTTCTCGCACCTTGCCAATGTCGGCGACACCAAGTCGCTGGTCATTCACCCGGCATCGACAACGCATCGGCAACTGTCGGACGAGCAGAAGGTCGCCGCCGGCGCTGGGCCGGATACGGTCAGGCTCTCGGTCGGCATCGAGGATGTCAACGACATCGTCGCCGATCTGGAAGAGGCCCTCGCCAAGGTTTGATCCCCGTTGGAAGGAGTTTCCATGACTGCGCCGAAATTTCTCTTCGTCGATATTGAAAGCGTCGAACCGGAACTTGGTGCGCCGGCGCCGGATCGCCTGATTTCAGGCGATCCAAAATTCCGCACCTGGAATGTCGAGGAGCAGGACGGCGGGCTCTATGCCGGCATCTGGGAGGCGACGCCGGGCAAATGGCGCATCGAGTATGACGAGTGGGAGTTCTGCCACATCCTGTCGGGCGTCTCGGTAATCGCCGAAGAAGGCGGCGAGGCGCGCACCGTCAGGGCCGGCGACAGTTTCGTGCTCAGGCCGGGGTTTAAGGGAAGCTGGGAAGTGCTTGAAACGACTCGCAAGGAGTATGTGATCAAGCTTTGATCACCGTCCGGTGTGAACGACGAGCGTTTCCAGCCCGTGGAAATGATAGGTATCGCGGAAGCGCGGCTGTTCGGCAAGATGGAGCCGCGGTAGCCGGTCGAACAAGGTTTTCAGCGACACCTGCAATTCGAGCCGGGCGAGCGGCGCGCCGATGCAGAAATGAATGCCGGCGCCGAACGAGACGTTCTTCTGGTCCGCACGATCCGGCCGAAAGGCGAGGGGCTCGGCAAACGCAGCCGGGTCGTGGTTGGCCATGCCGAGCAGCAGGCCGATCGTCTCGCCCGGCCGCACGATCACGCCTCGCCCGGCCTCAATCTCCTCATAGGCGTAGCGTGTGAACATGTGCAGCGGCGCATCGAAGCGCAGGCATTCCTCGACGGTCGCTGCGGTCGTTTCCGCGGACATGAAGAAGCGGCGCGGGTCGCCGCCTTGCGCAAGGATCGAGCGCACCGCATTGCCGGTCTGATGGACGGTTGCCTCGTGGCCGGCATTGAGCAGCAGGATGGCGGAGGACACCAGTTCATCCTCCGAGAGTTTTTGGTTGTCCTCCTGCGCCGAGATCAGCAGCGACAATAGATCGTCGCCGGGGTTTTTGCGCCGCTCGGCAACATAGCCGCGCAGGAAATCCGAAAAATCTCGCGCCGCGCGATTGGCCGTCTCTTCCGTTTCGCGTGTGCGGCCGTGCATGTACATGGCGACCATCTGATGCGACCAGTCGAGCAGTTGCGGCCCCATCTCGACCGGCACGCCGAGCATTTCGGCAATGATGGTGATCGGCAAAGGCGATGCGAAAGCCGGCAGCAGGTCGACCTGGTCCGGTTCGAAACGGTCGATCAACTCGTTGGCCAGCGCCTCGACGCGCGGCCTGAGCCGCTCGACCTGACGTGAGACGAAGGCGCGGTTGATCAGCGTTCTGAGCCTGGTGTGAACGGGCGGTTCCAGCTCCAGCATCGAATTGGCCTCGATACCGTCGAAGGCGTTGAGATGCGTGCGGTCCCGGCCGATGCCGCTTCTGTCCGGGATTCCGGCCGGGTTCTGGCGGCCGAAGCGGCGGTCGCGCAGCAGCCGGCTGACCTCATCGAAGCCGCCGAAGCACCAGAAGCCGAACTCTTCCCAGAAGAAGACATTCGATGCGCCATGCATGAAGGCATAGGCCTCGTAGGGGTTCTGGAAGAAAGCCGGCTCGTGCGGGTCCAGTCGCACACGGCGGGTCGAAGAATCGAAGGCAAGATAGGTCAGCATCAATTTGGTCATGCCAGACAATTAACGCGGCTTGCCAGCTTGATGCCAGACCGTATCTTGGCGCCCGGCAATCTGATGCGTGTCGCCCCAAAAGTGTGGATCGGTTTTGGGACAATGACATGCACAAAAGCGTGTTGAGCCAGCCGAAGCGGCTGCGGAAAGACTGACTTGATGAATGTGATCGTGATTGGCGCAGGCATTGCAGGGCTTTCGACGGCCTGGTCGCTGGTCAAGGCAGGGTACCGGGTCTCGATCGTCGAGCAGGGGTCGATTCCCAATCCGCTTGCTGCCTCAGGCGACCATCACCGCATCATCCGCCGCGCCTATGGTGCAGCGGCGGGCTATGGCCGGCTGATCACCGGGGCCTATCAGGCCTGGGACGAGATGTGGGCCGATCTCGGCGAAAACCATCTCGACCGGCGCGGCTTCATCTGCATTTCGCGGGAGCCGGGAGACGAAGCCGAGGAATACCGCGAAGGCATGGAAGCCGGGAACTACCCATTCGAACTGTTCGAGCCGGACGCCGCGGTTAGACGCTGGCGGTTCCTGGAGCCCGGCTCGTTCCGCTACGCGTATTTTTCGCCGGACGGCGGAGCGCTGCATTGCCGCAGGATCGCCGCCGGTCTGGCCATATGGCTGCGGGCCAACGGCGCCAACGTCTACGAGAACAGCAAGGTGACGGAAGTCGACGCCGAGGCCGGCCGCATCGTGCTTGAAAGCGGCGAGACGATGCAGGCCGACCGCATCGTCGTCGCTGCCGGCGCCTGGGTGCTGAAACTGTTTCCGGAACTGGACGGCGAACTGAAGACCTGGCGCACCGCGCTTGCCTATGTCGATCCGCCGGCGGATCTGAAAGCTGCATGGCAGGCAGCCCCCGTAATCCTCAATGTCGGCGGCGCTGTCGACGGCCACGTGATCCCGCCGTCCGGCGGCGCCGGCATGAAATTCGGCTCAGGGCTGCACCGGGTGCCGACCAGCGACGCCGACTGGAACCGCCAGCCGGTGGCGGGCGAGGGCGAGGCGATCCGCAACCTGTTTTCGCCGCCGATCGCCCGCATCGAGGAGTATGGGGTGACCGAGGTCGTCACCTGCGCCTACACCTTCACCGCCGACGAGAAGTTCCTGGCGCATGAGAAGGGCAAGTGCCTTGTTGTCTCGGCCTGCTCCGGCCACGGCTACAAATTCGGCGCAGCGGTCGGCCGGCGTGTTGCAGCTTCCATCGGCGATGGCGATGTCGACGGTCTAAAGAAATGGCTGCGGGCCGAGGCGGTCTGACCTAATACCGGCAGTGCCTTGGAACATGCACGCGCCGCCAGCCGGACGAGCCTTCCCTGACCACCACGCGGCGCGCCACTGTCTGGTAGGAGGCGGGAACCTCGATGATGCGTCGCTGCTCCGGCTGCATCAAAACCTCTTCGACCACGCTCTCATACTCGGCGGCACCAACGACGCGCCGTCGGCGCTCCGGCTGCACCACCACGGTCTCGGCCACGCGTTCGTAGCGCGCCTTGTACCTGATCTTGCACAGCACCTTGCGGCCATGGATGACGCGCCATTCCCAGGAGTAGCCGCCGTCATCGACCTTCACCGTGCGGGTGACGGCAGGCACGATCTCGTAGCTGACACGCTGGGGCGCGATCTGCACCACGCGCTCGCGCATCCCGTAGATCGCGGGCACATACTCCACCTGCTGGCCGGCCGGGCTGACGAGTACGTTTCGTAGACTGTTTCGTAGACGGACGGCCTGTTGACATGCTCGTAGAATTCGACGGCGCGTCCGCCGGCAGCCGTTTCGGACACCATGCCGAGAACGGCGAGACTGGCGATGGCCCCCTGTTTGAACCTTCAGCGCAAGTTCAACGTTGAATTGTAGGAGAAGCCGCATCGCCGGAAGGCAGTTTCGAGATATTGTTAAGCGACGCGGTTAAGAAAGTGCTACGCGACAGCGCAGCCGCGCCGCTTCAACAGCAGCCGGCGTAGCTTCGGACGAATCCTGTGCAGAAAGCTTGATTCGACTTAACCGGATGGCTAGGAGGGGCGGCCTTGCGCTAGGGTGAGCCGACATCCTATTTACAGGACAACGATCCAGAACCGATTCTGCCCGACTTGCTAATTTCCCGGCGCCGGAATCCCACCTTTGAAAAGGGATAGTCCATGAAAAACCCCATCGAAACCTACATGAACCTCGTTCCGATGGTGGTCGAACAGACCAATCGCGGCGAGCGGGCCTACGACATTTTCTCGCGGCTCCTGAAAGAGCGCATCATTTTCATCACCGGCCCGGTCGAGGACGGCATGGCGACGCTGGTCTGCGCGCAGCTCCTGTTTCTCGAGGCGGAGAATCCGAAGAAGGAAATCAACCTCTACATCAATTCGCCTGGCGGCGTCGTCACGTCCGGCATGGCGATCTACGACACCATGCAGTTCATCAAGCCGGCGGTAGCGACGCTGTGCATCGGCCAGGCGGCCTCGATGGGTTCGCTGCTCTTGACCGCAGGCGAGAAGGGCATGCGCTTCGCCACGCCGAATGCCCGCATCATGGTCCACCAGCCTTCCGGTGGCTTCCAGGGCCAGGCTTCCGACATCGAGCGCCACGCCCAGGACATCATCAAGCTGAAGCGCCGTCTCAACGAGGTCTATGTCAAGCACACCGGCAAGAGCTACGACGAGATCGAGAAGACGCTCGACCGCGACCATTTCATGACCGCCGACGAGGCCAAGGATTTCGGCCTCATCGACAAGGTCATTTCGTCGCGCGAGCCGGCTGAGGTTGCCGCCGCATAAGCCTGGTGGCAGTGGATGGTGGGAAAACACGCTTTTGACGCCGCTTGCGGCATTTCGGCCACAATTGGCTGTTCCCTCGACGGGAGCAATTGCCTACGTTAAGCCTATGTTGATTTTCGACGGCTTAGCTTTGTGTGGGGTTGGTGCGAATCGTTGCGACGTTTTCTGATATGTGTTTCGTATGGAATGCGTTGCGGGAGCCGGAATACTGGCGGCGGCGATTTCCCGCGATAGATTGAGATATGCGCCCTTTCAACCAGACCATCGGCGGGCGGCTATGAAAGGACATGAAAATGAGCAAGGTCGGCAACAACGGCGGTGATTCCAAGAACACGCTTTATTGCTCGTTTTGCGGCAAAAGCCAGCACGAAGTCCGCAAGCTGATCGCCGGCCCGACGGTGTTCATCTGCGACGAATGCGTCGAGCTCTGCATGGACATCATCCGCGAGGAGAACAAGACCTCGATGGTGAAGTCACGCGAGGGCGTGCCGACCCCGCAGGAGATCCTCAAGGTTCTCGACGACTACGTCATCGGCCAGCCCTACGCCAAGCGCGTGCTGTCGGTGGCCGTCCACAACCATTACAAGCGCCTCGCGCATGCCGGCAAGAACAATGACGTCGAGCTGGCGAAGTCCAACATTTTGCTGATCGGCCCGACCGGTTGCGGCAAGACGCTGCTTGCGCAGACGCTGGCCCGCATCATCGACGTGCCGTTCACCATGGCCGATGCGACGACACTGACCGAGGCGGGCTATGTCGGCGAGGATGTCGAGAACATCATCCTGAAACTGTTGCAGTCGGCCGACTACAATGTCGAGCGCGCCCAGCGCGGCATCGTCTACATCGACGAGATCGACAAGATCTCGCGCAAGTCGGACAATCCTTCGATCACCCGCGATGTGTCGGGTGAAGGCGTGCAGCAGGCGCTGTTGAAGATCATGGAAGGCACGGTCGCCTCCGTCCCGCCGCAGGGCGGCAGGAAACATCCGCAACAGGAATTCCTGCAGGTCGACACCGCCAACATCCTGTTCATCTGCGGCGGCGCCTTCGCTGGGCTGGACAAGATCATCTCGGATCGCGGCCGCAAGACCTCGATCGGCTTCGGCGCCACCGTCGCTTCGCCCGAGGATCGCCGCACCGGCGATGTTTTCCGCCTGGTCGAGCCCGAGGATCTGCTGAAGTTCGGCCTCATTCCCGAGTTCGTCGGCCGTCTGCCGGTCCTGGCGACGCTGGAGGACCTCGACGAGCCGGCGCTGATCCAGATCCTGACCGAGCCGAAGAACGCGCTGGTCAAGCAGTATCAGCGGCTGTTCGAGATGGAGAATGTCGACCTGACCTTCCATGAGAATGCGCTGTCGGCGATCGCCAAGCGCGCCATCGAGCGCAAGACCGGCGCGCGCGGCCTGCGCTCGATCATGGAAGCGATCCTGCTCGACACGATGTTCGAGCTGCCGGCGCTGGAAGGCGTGCGCGAAGTGGTTATTTCGGAAGAGGTGGTGTCCGGCAACGCCAGACCGCTCTACATCTATTCCGAGCAGAAGGAAAAGAAGGGCAACGTCAGCGCCTGACGTGAGCCTCTGCAGTGGAAATTCTTCAAACGGCGCCGCGAGGCGCCGTTTTGTTTTGCGGACGGGCCGACCTATGATGAACGGATTGTGACAGATTGGATGAACGGATTGTGACAGATTGGATGAACGGTTTCGTGTTGACCCTTGATCTTTGCCCCCCGTGCCTCCAACTAACGGAGGAAGGCCGGGGTGCCGAATTCTGTGCTGTAAAACTCCCGTCACAAACGGTGGTAGGCGGAACGATCCTCGGTCGTTAATATGAGATTCGCGGTTGGCCGATTGGCGGTCGCGATATGAAAGGTTGGACAATGGCCAAAATATCCAAGGCTCCCAGCGACGGCGTCTTCGCAGTCCTCCCACTGCGCGACATCGTGGTGTTCCCGCACATGATCGTTCCGCTCTTTGTCGGGCGTGAAAAGTCGATCAAGGCGCTGGAGGAGGTGATGGGTCAGGAAAAGCAGATCCTGCTTGCGACCCAGATGAATGCCGCCGATGATGATCCCGAGTCCGATGCGATCTTCGACATCGGCACGCTCGCCAATGTGCTGCAACTGCTGAAGCTGCCGGACGGCACCGTTAAGGTGCTGGTCGAAGGCGCCTCGCGCGCGAAAATCGTTTCGTTCACCGACCGTCCCGACTTCCACGAGGCCCGCGCCGCGGCGCTGGTCGAACCGGATGAGGAAGAGGTCGAGGTCGAGGCGCTGGCCCGTTCCGTCGTCACCGACTTCGAGAACTACGTCAAGCTGAACAAGAAGATCTCGCCCGAAGTGGTGGGTGCCGCCAGCCAGATCGACGACTATTCCAAGCTCGCCGATACGGTTGCCTCGCATCTTGCCATCAAGATCCCCGAGAAGCAGGAGATGCTGGCCACGCTTTCGGTCAAGGAGCGGCTGGAAAAGGCGATGGGCTTCATGGAAGCCGAAATCTCCGTCCTGCAGGTCGAGAAGCGCATCCGTTCGCGCGTCAAGCGCCAGATGGAGAAGACGCAGCGCGAATACTACCTCAACGAGCAGATGAAGGCGATCCAGAAGGAGCTCGGCGAGGGCGAGGACGGCCGCGACGAGGCCGCCGAGATCGAGGCGCGCATCAAGAAGACCAAGCTCTCCAAGGAGGCCCGCGAAAAGGCGGAAGCCGAGCTGAAGAAGCTGCGGACGATGTCGCCGATGTCGGCTGAATCGACCGTCGTGCGCAATTATCTCGACTGGATCCTGTCGATACCATGGGGCAGGAACTCCAAGGTCAAGCAGGATCTGGCCTTCGCGCAGAACGTGCTCGACACCGACCATTTCGGCCTCGACAAGGTCAAGGACCGCATCGTCGAGTATCTCGCCGTGCAGAGTCGCCAGAAGAAGCTGAAAGGGCCAATCCTGTGCCTCGTCGGACCTCCCGGCGTCGGCAAGACCTCGCTCGGCAAGTCGATCGCCAAGGCGACCGGCCGCGAGTTTATCCGCATGGCGCTGGGCGGCGTGCGCGACGAGGCTGAAATCCGCGGTCACCGGCGCACCTATATCGGCTCGATGCCCGGAAAGGTCATCCAGTCGATGAAGAAGGCGAAGAAGTCCAACCCGCTCTTCCTGCTCGACGAGATCGACAAGATGGGCCAGGATTTCCGCGGCGACCCGTCGTCGGCCTTGCTTGAGGTGCTCGATCCCGAGCAGAACTCGACGTTCATGGACCACTACCTCGAGGTCGAATACGACCTGTCGAGCGTGATGTTCGTGACGACGGCGAACACGCTGAACATCCCTGCGCCCTTGATGGACCGCATGGAGATCATCCGTATCGCCGGCTACACCGAGGACGAGAAGATCGAGATCGCCAAGCGCCACCTGATGCCCAAGGTGATCCGCGATCATGCGCTGCAGCCGAAGGAGTTCTCCGTCGGCGAGGACGCGATCCGCGGCATCATCCAGACCTACACCCGTGAAGCGGGCGTCAGGAGCCTGGAGCGCGAGCTGATGAAGCTCGGCCGCAAGGCGGTGACCGAGATCCTGAAGACGAAGAAGAAGACGGTCGACATCACGGCGGACAATCTCGCCGATTACCTTGGTGTTCCGCGCTTCCGCTTCGGTCAGGTCGAGGCCGACGATCAGGTCGGCGTGGTCACCGGGCTCGCCTGGACGGAAGTCGGCGGCGAGCTGCTGACGATCGAAGGCGTCATGATGCCCGGTAAGGGTCGTATGACGGTGACCGGCAATCTGCGCGATGTGATGAAGGAATCGATCTCGGCGGCGGCCTCCTATGTCCGCTCGCGGGCTATCGATTTCGGCGTCGAGCCGCCGCTGTTCGACAAGCGCGACATCCACGTCCACGTGCCCGAGGGCGCAACGCCCAAGGACGGGCCGTCGGCGGGTGTGGCGATGGCGACGGCGATCGTGTCGGTGCTGACCGGCATCCCGGTCAGGGCCGATGTGGCGATGACCGGCGAAATCACGCTGCGCGGCAGGGTGCTGCCGATCGGCGGGCTCAAGGAGAAGCTGCTTGCAGCGCTGCGCGGCGGCATCAAGAAGGTGCTGATCCCGGAAGACAATGCCAAGGATCTGGCGGAGATTCCGGACAACGTGAAGAACGGTATGGAGATCGTTCCGGTCGGGCGGGTCGGTGAAGTCTTGCGACATGCGCTGGTGCGTATGCCGGAGCCGATCGATTGGGTTGAACCGGTCAATGCGCCGGCTGCGGTGGATGCCGGAGACGACGCCAGCAAGTCGCTAGCTCATTAGCACCTTCTAAAGTTGCAATGCACAAGAGAGAGCCGGGCCGAGCGCCCGGCTTTTTCATGTGAAAAACCCCGGAATTCCGCGGTTTTTTCGACTCTTTTGACGCTTTTCGACTTGGTTGCGGAAGCGCTTCTTTCTAAAGTCCGTTTCCTGCCGGATGAGTCTACGTTCCGGTTTCTCATGGAAGGGAATTTTTATGAACAAGAACGAACTGGTGTCCGCTGTCGCCGATGCCGCGAGTATTTCGAAGGGTGACGCGCAGTCGGCGGTTGATGCGGTGTTCTCCGTCATCACCGGCGAACTGAAGAAGGGCGGCGATGTCCGGCTTGTCGGCTTCGGAAATTTCACCGTGTCAAAACGCGCTGCCTCGACCGGCCGCAATCCGCAGACCGGCGCGGAAGTGCAGATTCCGGCGCGCACCGTGCCGAAGTTTTCGGCCGGCAAGGGCCTCAAGGACGCAGTCAACTAAGCGGCCTTCGTACCCTTTTCAGAGATCAGAAAAGCCGGGCATGCCCGGCTTTTCTTTTGCGCCCACTTTGGCGGGCTCTATTGTCGAGATAACAGCGGACGGCTCTATGCCGTCGGCGCATCGGCGCGCATCAGCTCTTCCTTCTTGAGATCGGCCCAGAGTGCTGGTGGCAGCTTCGCGTCGAGCAGCGACCGGTTGCTTTCGACCTCGCTCGGCCGCTGTCCGCCGGGGATCACCGACACGACCGAAGGATGCAGCAGCGGAAATTGCAATGCCGCCTCGATCAGGCGCACGCCGTGGCGTTTGCAGATGGCCTCGATGCGCGCGACGCGGTCGATGATGTCCTGCGGCGCCTCGGAATAATTGTAGTAGGCGCCGGGCTTCGGACCGGTTGCCAGAATGCCGGAATTATACGGCCCGCCGAGAACGATGCCGATGCCGCGCTTCTGGCATAGCGGCAGGAAGGATTGCAGCGCCTCCTGCTCCAGCAGCGTATAGCGCCCGGCAAGCAGGAAAAGATCGAAGTCGCCACGCTCGGCAAGTGTCTGGGCAACCTGCCATTCGTTGATGCCGCCGCCGAACGCCTTGATGACGCCCTGATCACGCAGGGACAGCAGCCCGTAATAGCCCGAGCGCATGAACTCCTCGATGCGTTGGTCCGAGGCCTCCTTGCTGCCGTGCGTGAAGATGTCGACATCATGCACGAAAAGGATGTCGATGCGGTCGACGCCGAGGCGCTCGAGCGAGGCTTCGAAGGAGCGCATGACGCCGTCATAGCTGTAGTCGTAGACCTCGCGGCGCGACGGCGTGTCGAAGAACTTGCCGATGCCGGTGCGTTGGTCCGGCGGGCAGGCGCGCATGATGCGGCCGACCTTGCTCGACAGCACGTAGTCGTCGCGCTTTTTCGAGCGCAGGAACGGATTGAGCCGCGTTTCCGACAGGCCAAGCCCGTAGAGCGGCGCGGTGTCGCAGTATCGGCAGCCGACCCGCCAGGCGGTCTCCAGAGTGGCGTTGGCATCTTCATCGGAGACGGCGCGATAGAGGTTTCCGAGCGGCGCCGTGCCGAAGCCGAGTTCCGTGAAACTGATGCCGCCATTGCCGATGCGGTCGAAATGCCGTGTCTTCATGTCCTGTTGTTTCCTCACCTGTGCAATTGCCACGACACTATCACGCCTGGGGCGCTGCAAAAGCAGCCGTTGGACACGAATTTTCACGGTGATAGGATGAGCAAAAACAAGCTGTTCGGGGAAGATGTGACCAAACAATCCAGACAGGTTTTTGACACCGGTAAGCTGGTGGGCCTGTGACGAGAACACCGGCGCAAATCTGTTCAGGATTGCGCGCGACGAGCTTGGCAGCGTGCTGGCGCGGACGGACGAGAGCCGTATCGATGCGCGCCCGCCGTACCAACATGGAGTAGGCGTCATGCGCTACGAGCTGATGCTGCCGCACCAGATCCGCAAGGCGATCGCCGAGAACTGGCCGGTCGTGCTCCCGCTCGGCGTGCTCGAATACCATGGCGAGCACATGGCCGTCGGCATGGATACGCTGGCCGTCGTCAAGATGCTGGAGCTGTTCGAAAAGGAAGCCGACATCGTCATCCTGCCGCCGTTCTACTACGGCGCGGCGAGCTACGCGGTGGCGCCGCCGGAGGGCAATGGCTCGGTTCAGGTCGGCGGCAATGCGCTGGCGCCGTTCGGCGAAGAGCTGTTCTACAGCCTATTGCGCATCGGTTTTCGCAACATCCACGCCATCATCCACCACCAGACCGAGAATTTTGCCGCCGGTATGCCGACCGATCTCGCCTTCAAGACCGCCGGCCGCCAGGCGATCTTCCGTTTTCTGGAGAAGGAGCGCGGCGAGGGCTGGTGGGGCTCCGAGGCGATGGCCGGCTATTATGCCGAACACGCCGAAGGCGCCAATTTCTTCAACTGGGTGCAGGTGCATCCGCTGATGCCGGCTGCAATGAACGGCCAATATCCGTTCGACCATGCCGGCATCGGCGAGACGTCGCTGATGCTGGCGCTGTGCCCGGAAGCGGTGGACGCCGGCCATTTTACCGACAATACGGGATGGTACACGGCGAGCGCGCCGGAAGCCTCGGCGGAACTGGGGCAAAAGGGCGTCGCGATGATCCTCGATCATTTGAGGGCGATACTTTTAGCCTAGATCAGTTTCTCCTTCTCCCCTTGTGGGAGAAGGTGGCCGAGCCCACGGGTCTTGCCTCCGGCAAGCCCGAGGACAGGCTCCGCTCGGTCGGATGAGGGGTGTTCCAGGGAACGCTACGCCTCATTTCTTCCAACTCCCCTCAACCGTCTCGGCGCTGCGCGCCAATCCAGGGCGGTCTACTTCACCGCGCCCGCGGTCATGCCCATGATCAGATAACGCTCCAACGCGATGCCGATGACGGCAAGCGGCGTGATCGCGGCGGTGGCGAGTGCGGCCATCGACCACCAGTTGATGCCTTGCGAGCCGGTCTGGCTCGCCACCATCACGGGAATGGTCTTGGCATCGGTCGAGGTCAGAAGTGCGGCGAAGAAATACTCGTTCCAGCACAGCACCATCGCCAGGATGAAGGCGGCGACCATGCCTGGCAGCGCAATCGGCATGACGATGCGGAAGAAGGCGCCCCAGATCGACAGGCCGTCGACCAGGGCTGCTTCCTCCAGTTCGACCGGGATCGAATTGAACTGGTCGCGCATGATCCAGATGACGATCGGCAGCACCATCAGCGTGTAGAGCAGGATCAGCCCGATGCGCGTGTCGAGCATGCCGACTTCCCGGTACAGCACGAGAAAGGGCAGGGCGAGCACGACCGGCGGCAGGATCAGCTGCGACAGGAAGAAGAAGGAGATGTCCTCATTCTTGAACCAGGCGAAGTGATAGCGGTAGCGGGTGAGGCCATAGGCGGCGAGACTGCCGATGATAATGGCGAGGCTTGACGCGCCGACCGAGGTGATGACCGAATTCATGAATCGCTTGATGAACTCGTCGCGCACCGTCGAGGTCCGGAAGATCGAGTCCGGCGACAGGCCGAGCGAGCGCCAGCCCTTCCAGTCCGGCCGGAAGTCGACGAACGGGATGAGATGGCCCTGGGTGACGTCGACCGCGGTTTTGAACGAGGTGGTTATCGTCCAGTAGATCGGGAACAGGCAGATGAAGGCCCAGAACGCCAGCGCGCCATAGATGAAGACGCGGTTGGCGAAAAAGCTCGCCGGCGAGCGGATTTCGGAAGCGGCATAGTCGGTCGTCTGAACGCTCATGTCGCCGCCCCTATCAGTTGACGTTGCGCACGAAGCGGTTGGCGAATTTCAACAGCCACGTCACGAATACGATGATGATGATGAGGTAGGCCATCGCCAGCATGGTGCCGTAGCCGACATTCGAGCGGTCGCGATACTCGCGATAGATGAAGCTCGATACGGAATCGGTCGCGCCGCCCGGGCCGCCGGAGGTGACGGTGATAATGATGTCGGCAAGCTTCAGTTTGAAGATGATGCGCAGGATGATCGCCGTCACCGACACCGGCAGCATCAGCGGGAAGGTGACCTGCCAGAAGGTCTGCCAGGCATTGGCGCCGTCTACCCTGGCCGCTTCAAGAACTTCGCGCGACATCGCCTGAAGGCCGGCGAGCAGCATGATCATCATGAACGGGATGAACGTCCAGGCATCCAGCACCATGATCGAGATGCGGGCGGTGATCGGGTTTGAGAAGAAGGCGGGATTTTCCCAGCCGAGCTGGCGCGCCAGGGTTGCGGCCGGCCCGAACCGGTATTCCATCAGCGACTTGCCGATCATCCACGACACCGCGACCGGCGACAGCATCAACGGCATGAGGAAGACGACACGGAAGAATTTGCGCGCCCTGATCTGTGCGTTGAGCAACAGGGCGAGGCCGAAGGCGATGACATATTCGACCAGCACCGCAAGCACGTAGAGTACCATGTTGAACAGCGCGTTGCGGTAGTAGGGGTCGGCCAGCATCTGCCAGAAATTGTCGAGCCCGTTGAACTTCCGGCCGGAGAAAGAACTGAGGTTCCAGTCGGTCAGCGCGATGTAGAGGCCGAACAGCGTCGGGAAGATCACCATGGCGACGGTGAACAGCAGCGCCGGCAGCAGGAACAGCGCGCGCTGGCCGTCTTCGCCGCGTGTCAGCACCTGGCCGATGCCGAGTGCTGTACCCCACAGCACATAGGCATAAACGACCGGCCGCCAGGTCTCGAAGCCGACTGCATTGACGTCGGTCTTGTACAGGATCTGAACTGCGATCACCGCCAGAAGGCCGAGCGTCGCAACAGCCATCAACGCCCGGCCGAGCCGCTTACGGCCCGGCGATATCAGATCGGATGGAGCGGCGCCTGCCGGCCACGCATCGGTGGGCAAAGTCTGGTCAGCCACGCGTCTCGTCCGTTCACCGAAGGCTTTTATGACCGGCTGGCCGGTCAGGCTGCAGTCCGGCGGCTTCGCGTCGCCGGACCACGGTTCCTAGAATCTCAACCTACATGCCAAGCGAGGCCTTGTAGAGCTTGATCTGGTTTTCGCGGCCGATCTGGTCAGTCAGCTTCTCCCAGGCGGCTGCGATGGCGTCGGCGCCTTCCTGCGCCGTCATCTTGCCGGCGAATGTGTTGGCCAGGATGTCCTCGGCGGCGCTGTAATACTGGAAGATGCCGGGGATGCGTGGCTCGATTGCGGCGTTCGGATGATTGTAGCTGTCGGCCTCCGACTTCAGATACGAGGTGATGAACGCCTCGTCGTAACCGGCCGCCACCCATTCTGGAACGTCGAAATGCGAGTTGCGGTAGGGCTGGAAGCCGGACGGATATGCCGCGCACCAGAGCGACAGGTCCTTGCCGCCGAGATGGGCAGCGGCAGACCAGGCCGCCTTCTTCTTCTTTTCGTCGCTGTCGACCCGTGCCATGACGTAGACGCCCCAGCCGAGATAGGCGCAGTTCGGCGCATGGTTCGGGCCGCTGGCGAGCTTGTCCCACTGGCCGGTCTTGGAATTGTAGACGTCATCCGAGCCCGGCAGGATCGAGAAGCCGGTGACGTCGCCGACGACAGAACTGTCGTTGGTCTTGACGTTGGAGCCGACGTCGCCCCACCAGGTGACCATCGAACCGGTGCCGGCCAGGAATTGCTGGAAGGCGGTGGTGTTCGGGTCGGCGTTGATCTGATCGGCAGGCTCTGAAGGCAGCGCGTCGATCACGTCCTGGATCGCCCGCACCCAGGCTGGATTGTTGATGCGCGGCTTCATCGTATCGGCATCGAACAGCCAGGCCTTATCGTCGGGATGCTTGGCATAGGCGCTGGCGCGGCTGCCGAGGAAGTAGAAGCCGAAGCCGCCCCACGCCTTGGGCGCGTCGAGATAGCCGAAGACGTCCTGGCCCTGGAACTGCTTGCCCTTGAGGAATTTGGTCACCGCCTGCACCTGCTGCCAGGTCTTCGGCACGCCCCATTCACCGCCACCGCCGCCGTCCTTCCACGCCTTGGCGAGGTCGGCATCGGCAAACACGTCGGTGCGGTAGTTGAAGTTGTGCGCGTCGCCGTCGACGGTCACGCGGTACTGCTTGCCGTCCCAGGTGCCGACCGGTGGCTGCAGATAGGCCACGACGTCTTTCATGTCGATCTGGTCCTTGACCCAGTCCGGCATTTCGGAGGTCAGGCCCTTGCCGCAGACGTCGCCTTCGAACGGCGCGCCCATCTCGATGATGTCGAAATCGACGGTGCCGGTGGCGATCGACTGCTGCAGGCGGGCGTTGTAGTCCGCCTGCGCCAGGTCGATCCAGTTGATCTTGGCGCCGGTATAGGTCTCCCACGGCTTCAGGAAGCCGCGAAACAGCACATTGTGCAGGTTCTGGTTGTTGAGCCCCATGAAGGTGAGCTGGACGCCGGCGAATTCGCCTTCCTTGACGTTGGCCTTGGTCGCCTCCAGGCAAAGCTCGCCGACCTGCTGGAAGTCGGCATCGGTCGGCTGGCCCTTGCCGACACCGGGGATCTGCAGGATCTGCGCACGCAGCTCGCCTGCGGCGGAAGCAGGGCGCGTCAGTGCACCAAGCCCGGCGCCGGATGCCGCTGCGATCGCGGCCATGCTGGCCGCGCCCTTGAGGAGATCGCGGCGAGTGGCTCCCGCGCGCATAAACTGGTTGTAAAGGCTGACTTTCATTTCGTTCCTCCCAGAATCTCAATGGTGATTGTTTCGGGTGTTTGGAGCGCTGGACGTGTTCCCCAACAACAGCGACTCCTGGAAATAGGGCCCAAGTTTTCCTCCCGCTACACTTCGATTTCCGTAGTCCGAACTAGTGTGCCGGCGCGCCCGGAACAGGGTCAAACCCGAGCCCTTTCACTATTCTCACAACCAAGTGCCGTGTCAAACGAGAATGGGGTTTTTTATCTATAAAAGACTGACTTGCCCTAGCCGTTTGCGTTGTTTAGCTTCACCGCAACGAAAGGGGGGCCGATGGCTCAAGTCGCGATCAGCAATGTGGCCAAGGCGTTCGGAACCGTCAAGGTCCTGCACGATGTCAGCGTCGACATCGCCGACGGGCAGTTCGTGGTGCTGGTCGGTCCTTCGGGGTGCGGCAAGTCCACGCTGCTCAGGATGGTGGCGGGGCTGGAGACCGTTTCCGGCGGCACGATCGCCATCGGCGACCGTGTCGTCAATCATCTGCCGCCGGCCAAGCGCGACATCGCCATGGTGTTCCAGAACTACGCGCTCTATCCGCACAAGACGGTCGAGCAGAACATGGCCTTTGCGCTGAAATTGCGGAAGACCGACCCCGCGGTGGTAGCCGAGCGGGTCAAGCGCGCCGCCGATATCCTCGACCTCAATCCCTACCTCAAGCGCTATCCGCGCCAGCTCTCGGGCGGCCAGCGCCAGCGCGTCGCCATGGGCCGCGCCATCGTGCGCAACCCGCAGGTGTTCCTGTTCGACGAGCCACTGTCTAACCTCGACGCAAAGCTGCGCGTGCAGATGCGCACCGAGATCAAAGAGCTGCACCAGCGGCTGAAGACCACCACCATCTATGTCACGCACGACCAGATCGAGGCCATGACCATGGCCGACAAGATCGTGGTGATGCGTGACGGCCGCATCGAGCAGGTCGGCGCGCCACTGGAACTGTTCGACCGGCCGGCCAATCTGTTCGTCGCCGGCTTCATCGGCTCGCCGTCGATGAACCTGCTCAAGGGCGTGGTGCGCAAGGGCGACAAGCCTGTCGTCGAGATCGCCGGAACGCCGTTCCCGATTGCTGCGAACAGCGCCGTGGAGGATGGTCGCAACGTCGTTTACGGCGTACGGCCCGAGCATCTAGAGATCCACCCGGACGGCGTGCCGGCGAAGATTTCCGTCGTCGAGCCGACCGGTTCCGAAACGCTGGTTTTCCTGCGCTTCGGCGACGGCGAGATGGTGGCGCTGTTCCGTGAGCGCCACGACTTCAAGCCGGGCGACACGCTGCACCTGAAACCCCGGCTCGACCAGGTCCATCTCTTCGACTCAGAGACCGGCCGTCGTCTTTAACACTTTGAATTTGCGCCTGAAAACCGACAACACTTTTCGGGATCATGCGCCAGGTTTCGCATCAAAAAAGCCCGTTCAGGAGGGAATTATGCTCAAAGGGATCAATCCGCTGCTCAATGCCGACGTGCTCCAGGCGCTGCGTGCGATGGGCCATGGCGACGATTTGATCATCGCCGACACCAACTTCCCCTCCGATTCGGTGGCGCGCCAGACCGTGCTCGGCCGGCTGCTGCGTATCGATGCGCCGGCCGCGGACGTGGTCAAGGCGGTGCTGTCGCTCTATCCGCTGGACAATTTCGTCGACGACGCGGCCGCCCGCATGGAGATCGTCGGCAAGCCGGACGAGATTCCCGCAGTGCAGACGGAAGTGCAAAGAGAGATCGACGCGGCGGAGGGCAAGGGCTGGCCGATGATCCCGGTCGAGCGCTACGCCTTCTACGAACGTGCCAAGAAAGCCTATTGCGTTATCCAGACCGGCGAGCGCCGCTTCTATGGCTGTTTCGCCTTCCGCAAGGGCGTCGTGCCGCCGGATGCGGAGTAGCAGGATGCCAGGCAAGCCTGTCGTCATATTGGGGGTCTTCGTCGCCGACACCGCTTACCGCGCCGCGCGCCAGCCGCGCATGGGCGAGACGCTCCTTGGCACATCCTTCACGCTTGGCCCGGGCGGCAAGGGCTCCAACCAGGCGGTTGCGGCCGGCCGTCTCGGTGCCGACATCACCTTCCTGACGCGCCTCGGCGTCGATCCCTTTGCCGACATGGCCAGGCAAACCTGGGCGCAGGCCGACGTGAAGAGCGCCGTCATCGACACGCCGGAAAGCTACACGGGTGCGGCTTATATCTTCGTCGAGGAGACGACCGGCAACAACGCCATCATCGTCAGCCCGGGTGCGGCCATGCTGATTTCGCCCGACGACATCGAGGCTAACGCCGGCCTGATCCGCTCGGCCGGCGTCTTCGTCACCCAGCTCGAACAGCCGATCGAGGCGGCGCTGCGGGCGCTGGAGATCGCGCGCGGGGCAGGGGTAACGACCATCCTCAACCCGGCGCCGGCAGCAAAGCTTCCTGACCGCATCTACACGCTCTGCGACTATGTCACGCCCAATGAGACCGAGGCCGAGGAACTGACCGGCATCAAGGTGTCCTCCATCGGCGACGCCCGCCGCGCCGCCGATCGTTTGCTTGGAAAGGGCGTCGGCGCCGTCATCGTGACGCTCGGTGAAAAAGGCGCGCTGTTGCATACGGCCAGCCGCTCCGATCATGTCGGCGCGATCAATGCCGGTCCTGTGGTCGAGACCACCGGCGCGGGCGACGCCTTCAATGGCGGCCTGGCCGCAGCACTTGCGAGAGGGGTGGAACCGCTGCAAGCGGTCCGCTTCGCCTGCGCCGTCGCCGGCATCTCGGTCACCCGGCCCGGCACCGCACCTTCGATGCCGTCACTGCAGGAGGTCGAGGCGCTGCTCGCCAGGATCTGAGGCTCGCGCAGCCTCGCCGGCGCTCTCGACTTTAGTCCGTTCCGACCACGGTGACATATTAGTCACAGTTAATGTAAATCGGAAAACCCATCTTGCGTCATTGGCATAGGTGTCCCGTAATGGGTCACTGGGTCTGGCGCCGCAATTGCACGGTCAGCGATGCCGGGGGGCAATCTTGACCTGGCAAGGGGGGGTGATTGGGGGGCCCCGCCGCTTCGCAAATGGAGCGGCGGGGTCTTTCACGGCACCACACCATAACAAGCCGCCGACGGTGCTCGCGGAGGCGATCTAGCCGCGAACGCCGGACAATTCGCGGACCTCTGCCCGCAGCGCCCGTAACTCCGCGAGGATGATGGCCTGATCGCTGTGCAGCGTTGCCCTGTCGGCCGATTCTACGGCTTCATGCTCGGCCTCCATCGCCGAAACGATCACGCCGATGAAAAGATTGAGCACGGTGAACGAGGTCGCGATGATGAATGGGATGAAGAACAGCCAGGCGGTCGGATAGACCTCCATGACCGGGCGCACCACGCCGTCCGACCAGCCTTCGAGAGTCATGACCTGGAAAAGCGTGAAGAGCGATTCCGGTATGCCGCCGAACAGCTCGGGAAAGGACGAGCCGTACAGCTTCGTCGCCATCACCGCAAAGACGTAGAACACCAGCCCGAGCAACAGCATGATCGAGCCCATGCCGGGCAAGGCGGTGATGAAGCCTGTGACGACACGGCGCAGCGACGGAACGATGCTGATCAGGCGCAGGACCCGCAGGATGCGCAGCGCCCTTAACACGGAGAGCGAACCGGTCGCGGGGATAAGCGCGAAACCGACGACCAAGAGGTCGAAGATGCGCCATGGATCGCGGAAGAAATGCGTCCCTGTAGATTACCACCCGGATCGCGAGTTCGAGCACGAAGACGCCGAGGATCGCGCGGTCGATGGCCGTTAGAAGGCGGACCAAAAACAGCAATCGCATCGGGCGAGGTTTCGAGGCCGAGCGTGACGGCGTTGATCAGGATCAGGACCATGATCGTGAGGTCGAAATGGCGCGATTCGATGAGCGATTTCAGGGCCAAGGCTTCTTCTCCGTTAGAGCAGCGGACCCAAAGTGGGAACCGGGTTCGGGAAAATCCAATGCGCAAACGCATATGACAGGCTTGAAACGCAACAAATACAAAAAGTTGAAACTCTTAGGAATCCGAAAGTCGAAACTTTTGTATTAAGGAACCAAGTAGTTCGGCACAGTGATTTTGACAGATCGGGGGCCGATCGGCAGCTCCCGTCAGCGGGCCGATCTCAGTGGCAGCTCGCAAACTTCTAGGATTAGCCGAAGCACCCCTCCACTTCTTCATCCCACGCGCGTCGCTTCGCTCCTTACTTCGCCCTGGGATGACGAAGTGGAGAGGTGTCTCAGCCAATCTCCCATGCTTGCGATTTGCCACTGACGGGAATTGTCCACGTTCGCTGCCGATCGCCGATCTGCCAAAGTCACTGTGTCGAGGCTCTAGTGACTGCGTTCATTCGCGGCAGCGCGAAGGATTGCGTCGCTCGTCGGGACCAAGATGCAGCGATCATCTACCAAGTCGCCAGGAACCATGCGGGGGAGCAGCGGGTTTGGCTTGGATGCCGACACGTTCGGTCCACCATTCTCCAAGGAGAATACGATGACATTAGCAAGCAAGACCACAGCAGTTGCCGCGGCGTTGGCTATGCTGGCTTCGCCGGCACTATCCCAGACGAGCTCACCTGCGCCCGCCGCACCTGCGCCAGATCGTGGCTCAGAGCCAGCGCCGAGCGGGCCAACCGAAGACTCCATGCGCCAAATGATGCGTGAGATGATGACTGAGATGCTCGAGGAGAGAATGCAGGAGCATCGCCGCCCCCGAGCAGAACGACGAGGTGGCGATCGTTGGCATCGCGATTTCCGAAGAGGTCCGCATGACGGGCGCCGAATGGGAGGCGGGATGATGCATGGCGCACGGATGCGAATGATGTTCGCCATAGTGGACGCCGACGGCGATGGTGCGCTTTCTCAAACCGAGGTTCAGGATTTCATCGGGCGGATATTCAACGCCGTCGACGAGAACGGCGATGACAGCGTCGACAGGGAGGAAATCCGATCCTTCTTCCACGGAGGTGCCGACGAAACGGGTGAATAAATCACTGCAAGTCTTGCGCGTTCCTGGACGAAAATTCGGGAAAGGAATTCGGAAATAGCCGGTCTCGTTGGCAAGTTTGTCGGAAAAACCCCGGCGCCTCGCCTGCTCAACGAGCATGAAACCACACGACTGATCGAAACCGCCCTGACGGTGACGGAGCGTTTGAAGGTATCGACGCCGGCAGATGACGAACTGCCCCAGCTAGCTCAGAACGTCGCTCCGCAAGCGGTGATGAGCCAAATCGAACGGATCTCTAAAAATCGAACCAAGCGCTAGAAATTATCGAGTGCCCAGGTCGACCCGAATATCTGAATTGCCGGTCTGGCATTCAGAGTTTTTTTCATTTCCAATCAGCTAAGTGATTGAAAATGGCGCGAGTGACGGGGCTCGAACCCGCGACCTCCGGCGTGACAGGCCGGCACTCTAACCAACTGAGCTACACCCGCGCAAGACGAGCACGGTCAGCCGTGTTCGTCGTTGGGGCGGTGGATAAGGCGTAAGCCACCGGGTGTCAAGCGGAGCGCGACAGCATAACAGCAAACAGGAGAAGGTTTTTTGACAAGCCGAATTTTGTTGCCGAAAACGACCAGCGGCGAGGGCGCGCCAGCCTAAATTACGCGAACTTGTCAGGCGCGAATCTGTCGAATGCGAACCTGTCGAAGGCGAGCCTTTCTGGCGCAAACCTGTCAAATGCGAGCCTGTCAGGAGCGGTCTTGACTGGTGCAAGCCTAAGGGGCGCGCGCCTTGCGCAAGCGCGGCTGTCGGGCGCAAACCTGGAGGGAGCAAACTTGCATTTGGTGCTAAACTTGGACGCGGCGCTGCTTGTGGACGCGAAACTTTGCAACACAACAATGCCGGACGGCCTGATAGATAACAGAGGCTGCTAGTCCCGGTATTTGATGGAGAGGGGGTGCCGTTTTGAATTGCCTCCCAGTTCAATGAACCCGGAGGTAACTTCGTCTTCTGGGCGGAAGTTATTGATTTTATGGTGGGCGATGACGGGCTCGAACCGCCGACATCTTCGGTGTAAACGAAGCGCTCTACCAACTGAGCTAATCGCCCGCTCCGGGCCGGACCTTTAAGCAGTTAGGACGGGGTTCGCAAGGCCAAATGAGCGCACAACGCGCCAGATAGTTCCGCGCCGGAGAGATTCGCACCGCTAAGGTCCGCGCCATTCATGTTTGCTTCTTTAAGGTCGGCGCCCGTCAGGTTCGCATTGGTCAGAATCGCGCCCGGCAGATAGCTCCCCGTCATGCTGGCGCCCGATAGGTCGCAGTCTGCGCATATTGGCTTGGACCTGAGACGCTCGACCGCATCCAAATCGAACGCAGTCGTGGAAGAAGTGCCCAGCCCAACGGCCAGCGCAGTGAAAACTGTCAGTTGTTTTATCCGCCATCCCAGCATGTTTACGGCTCTTTTTGGAAAAATGCGACCTGCGGTTGTACTGCCGCAGATCGCCCGCGTCTTGGCGTCGTTCCTAGTGTCGCGCCATCTGTCAACGATGCCTAGAAGCTAGGCGGCGCGCCCAGTCGGTCAACGCGATAGACCACAGGCCATGCCGCCGAATGGTATCATGGGGACCGGCTACCAAACACGATCTCAGGGTTGTTGTGGGCTCTAAACGCGGAACAGATCAGGGCCGGGCGGCGTTAGGCAGCACTGGGAACCCCGAATGACTCCTCCGGGTTCCAGTTGAGCCGGCGGAAATGCCCCTCGGTTCCCTCCGGGACATCTCGCCAGTTCATTCGACTATCAGCGCTTTCAAGGTTGCACGTGAGCAGAGCGACAGGCGCTCGCTGACTTCGGGGCAAACCTAATCGTTCTTAGTTTCCGCACGTTTTGTCGGGTTAGGGCGGGCGGCTCGGGATTGCAAATCCATCGAGCGAACAAGCGATCTGTGACGGACCCACTGAGCCGGCGATGGGCGGCAACGTGACTGCGCCGCCGTTGCTCGAACAAAGTTGCGTTTAGCGTTGAAATATACTTTTCTATCTCGACGAGATAATAGAGCTAAAAAAGTACATTTGTTGTTTAATTATTGTTAACCATGTGTTAGCCGAAGTTATCCGGTTAACGCTTGAGGCAACTATTGAGGTTATGTTTCGTACATCGCTGATAAATGAGTCATACCAATGTGCGGATTCGGGGGCTATTTCGGTTCGATCCGGGATGCGGAAGCTTTGCTTGCGCGGATGATCGCTGCGATCGCCCATCGCGGGCCGGATGAGCAAGGGAAATTTGTGGCAGCCGACGCCGGGCTCGGGCATGCGCGGCTGTCCGTGATCGGGATCGGTGATGGCCAGCAGCCGATGTCCGACGTGTCAGGCGATTTGACGATTGCGTTCAACGGCGAGATTTTCAACTACCTGGAGCTGCGCGAAGGGCTGATGGCCAAGGGCCGGCGCTTCCGTACTTCGAGCGACACAGAGGTTATCCTGCAGCTGTATGACGAGATGGGCGAAGACTGCCTGTCGCTTCTGAACGGCGATTTCGCCTTCGCGATATGGGATAACAGGCGTCGCCGTATGGTGCTTGCCCGAGACCGGATGGGTGTCCGGCCGCTGTTCTACACGAGCAAGGACGGCGTGCTTTACTTTGCGTCGGAGATCAAAGCCCTGCTGAAGGTCCCCGGCGTCTTGGCCGAAATCGATCCGATTGCACTCGACCAGATCTTTACGCTGTGGGCGCCGATCGCTCCCCGCACGGCTTTCCGCAATATCCATGAGCTGGAGCCGGCAAGCGTGATGATCGCGACACAGGAGCAAGTCACGGTCAAACGCTATTGGCACCTCGACTATCCGCATCGGGACGCGCCGTCGAAGGTCACGAACGAGGACGATGCGGCCGACGAACTGCAGGCCCTTTTGACCGATGCGGTGAGGCTTCGCATGCGCGCCGACGTGCCGGTCGGTTCTTATCTTTCGGGCGGGCTCGATTCGTCCCTTGTTTCGGCGCTTGCCGCCGGCATGACTCCTCGGAGGCTGCAGACATTTTCCGTGACGTTCGACAGCACCGAGCACGACGAAAGCGCCTTCCAGACCGAGATGGCTTCAGCACTTGGCGCCCAGCATCGAACCATTGCCTGCCATCCCGGCGATATCGCCGGCGTTTTCCCCGAAGTCATCCGCTTTGCCGAGCGGCCGATCATCCGCACCGCACCGGCACCTCTCTACCAGTTGTCCGGCCTTGTTCGCCAGGCCGGCCTGAAAGTGGTGCTGACCGGCGAGGGCGCCGACGAGGTGTTCGCAGGGTACGATGTCTTTAGGGAAGCGCGTGTTCGCCGGTTCTGCGGGCGACAGCCGGCATCGCGCATGAGGCCGCAGCTGTTCCGCAGGCTTTATCCCTATCTGCCGGGTCTGCAGCAGCAGTCCGTGGAGTACCTGGCTGCTTTCTTCGGCGCTGGCAACACTGCGCTCGACGATCCGCTGTTCTCGCATCGGCCGCGCTTCAAGACCACGGCGGCGGCGAAGGTTTTCTTTTCCGGTGACCTGCGTGCGACGTTGAAGGGCTATGACGCGGCCGAGGAACTGGTCAGCCGGTTGCCCCAAGCATTTTCCCTGTGGCACCCGCTGCATCAGGCGCAATATCTCGAAACCCGCTTCCTCCTGCCGGGTTATATCCTCTCCAGCCAAGGCGATCGGATGGCCATGGCGCATGGTATCGAAGGACGTTTCCCTTTCCTCGATCCTCGTTTGGTGGAGTTCGCAGGGAGACTTCCGCCGGAAATGAAGCTGAAGGGATTGGTCGAAAAGCACATACTGCGCAAGGCAGCCAAGCACCTGCTTCCCAGCGCGATCCGGGAGCGCACCAAACAGCCTTACCGAGCCCCGGACGCCCGCTCCTTCGTTGGAGCCGGTGAGCTGGATTATGTCCGCGACTGCCTTAGTGAAGCGAGCATCGCTGCCGGCGGACTGTTCAACGCCAAGGCGGTGGCGAACCTTCATGAGAAATGCCGCACGCAGCCGGCGTCCGGGTTCCGCGACAACGCGGCCTTCGTCGGCATCCTATCGACCCAACTGTGGCAGAAAAATTTTACCGGCCAAGAAGTCAGTGCAGCACGAGCGGCCTGAGAAATCCAGGGAAGGAAAAAATGATGATAACAATCAAGGACAAGGTCAGAGCCTTTATCGTTGACAATTTCTTGTTTGGCGACACGTCGTACGAACTTGCAGATACAGCCTCGCTGATCGAGAACGACATCATCGACTCGACGGCCGTGGTGGAACTCGTGGCTTTCATTGAGGACAATTTCGGTATTGCGATGGTCGATTCCGACATTGTACCGGCCAACCTGGATTCGGTTGACCGTATTTCGTCCTTCATCAAGGCGAAAGCGGGAACGCCGGTAGTCTAGGCGCGATCGGCGAGGAGCGCCCGTGCGGATCGAACATTTTCTGGCCGCGAAGGCCGCTGCCCATCCCGCCAAAACGGCATTGATCACCAAGGACAGAAGGCTGAGCTTCGAAGAACTGGACGATCTTTCGAGCCGCCTGGCCGCAGCCCTTTTCGCGAATGGCGTCAGGCGCAACGACCGGGTCCTGATCTTCATGGACAATTGCTGGGAGGCTGCGGTGTCGATTTTCGCCGTCCTCAAGGCAGGGGCGACATTTAGTCCGATCAACGCATCCACCAAGGCCGAAAAGCTTGCCTACATCATCGGCGATTGCGACGCTGCCGCGATACTCACGCAAGCAAAACTGATGCCCGTGGTCGCTGAAGCGTGCGGATCGCGCGGCAACACCGGCATCTTCGTGGCTTCCACCGCTGGTGCCGATGGCCAATGCCCGGTAGGGGCTGCATCCCTGGTGGACTGCCTGACGCTCGAAGCCAGAGAGATCGACCACCGCGGCATCGACGTCGATCTGGCGATGTTGATCTACACATCAGGCTCAACGGGCCGGCCCAAGGGCGTGATGATGATGCACCGCAATTGCGACGCGGCAGCGGACTCCATCACCACCTATCTGCGTAACACGCCCGATGACATCATTTTGAATGTTCTTCCCCTTGCCTTCGACTATGGCCTCTATCAGTTGCTGATGGCTGTGAGACTCGGCGCCACGCTCGTGCTCGAGAAGTCCTTCGCCTTTCCGCAAGCGGTCTTCGAACGCATTCGCGAGGAGGGCGTCACCGGTCTTCCGCTCGTGCCGACGATGGCAGCGATGATCCTGCAGATGCGTGAGCTGACGCCGGGCTTCCTGCCCAGCCTTCGCTATATTTCCAACACGGCGGCGGCCTTGCCGCAGGCGCACATAGAACGCCTGCGGTTTCTTTTTCCCGGTGTCAGGCTGTATTCGATGTATGGCCTGACGGAATGCAAGCGCTGCACCTACCTGCCGCCCGAGGAGCTCGACCGCCGGCCGGGGTCGGTCGGCATAGCCATTCCGAACACCGAAGCCTTCGTCGTCGACGACCACGGGCAACGCGTGCCGCCAGGCGTAGCGGGTGAGCTGGTCATTCGCGGACCGCACGTCATGCAAGGTTATTGGCGAAACGAAGCTGCGACGGAACGAGTGCTCAGAGCGGGCCCGGTTCCTTGGGAGAAGGTTCTCTACACCGGTGACCTGTTCAGGACCGATGAGGACGGCTTTCTCTATTTCGTCGGCCGCAAGGACGACATCATAAAGACGCGAGGAGAGAAGGTGGCCCCGAAGGAAGTGGAAGCCGTGCTTCACGCCCATCCTGGCATCGCGGAAGCCGTTGTCGTCGGCGTGCCGGATCCGGTGCTCGGGCATGCGATCGGTGCGCTCGTCATACGCTCGGATCCGAAGCTCAGCGAAACTGATGTCATGCGCCACTGCGCACGTCACCTTGAGGACTTCATGGTGCCCAAAATCATCGAGTTCCGCTTGGAATTGCCGAAGACGGATACGGGCAAGGTCAGCCGTCGGCTTGCGGTAGAGATGATGGAGGCCGCGCAGTGAGTGTTCGCCCGACCCAAGACGCGCAGACCTTTCTGGCGCAGGCTCTGGCGATCGACCCTGCCGCCGAAACGGACAGAATCGTGACGGCCTTGCGCAAGCAGTTGCGCGGCATCCGCAAGCGCGGCCTCGTCCTCGGTCTTTCCGGCGGGATCGATTCCAGCGTTTCGGTCGCCTTGGCCGCGAGGGCCATCGGCGGCCAGAATGTACTCTGCCTCTTCATGCCGGAAAACGATTCCGATCCGGAAAGTCTACGGCTCGGCCGGCTTGTCGCCGATACTTTCGGTGTCGAGGCTATTGTGGAGGATATCGGGCCGGCCCTGCGTGCGATGGGCTGCTACCAGCGTCGCAACGCTTTCATCCGCGAACTGGTCCCGGAATACGGCGAAGGCTGGGCCTCGAAGATCGTGATTGCGAACGCCCTCGAGGGCGAGGGCTACAACATTTCGTCGCTGGTGGTGCAGGACCCCAAGGGCAAGCAGACCAAAATAAGAATGCCACTCCCGGTCTATCTCGGTATCGTCGCCGCCACCAACATGAAGCAGCGCACCCGCAAGCAGATCGAATATTATCATGCCGATCGGCTGAACTTCGCCGTTCTTGGAACGCCCAACCGGCTGGAATACGATCAGGGCTTCTTCGTCAAGAACGGTGACGGCGCGGCGGACGTCAAGCCGATCGCCCACCTCTATAAAACGCAGGTCTACGCGCTCGCGGCCTATCTCGGCGTTCCCGAGGAAATCCGTATCCGGCCGCCGACCACCGACACCTATTCGCTGGCGCAGACGCAGGAGGAGTTCTACTTCTCGCTTCCCTATGACCGCATGGATATTTGCCTTTGCGGTATCAACAACGGCGTGGCCGCCGAAGCGGTGGGGCAGGCGGCGGGATTGACTGCCTCGCAAGTTGAACGCGTCTGGACCGACATCGCCGCCAAGCGCAAGGCGACGCGCTATCTGCATCTGCGTCCGCAACTTGTCGATGAAGTCGAGGAAGTCGATACCTGACCTAGCCACGGCGAGCGCTTCAGGGTGACCGATGTTCCGCCCCCACATTGCCCTGTCCGTCTTGATCTGTGATCGGCTTTCCGTGGACGAGCAAAGGGAGTTCTCGATGGAGACTACGTTGGAGGTTCTCGGGTTCGCCTTGCGCTCTGGCGAGAGGCTGGCGAACCGGAATGCGGTAGGCCAGTCGGACGGAAATCGGCGGTGCTGGACTAGTTGCCGTGGACAAGGCTTAATGCTGCGCGGCGAGATTGCCGGGGGGCGATTATGAGATCACCGCAGCAAATGACCGATGGCGGCGATGTTCTCGATGCTGTCGTCATCGGGGCCGGCTGGGCCGGCCTGGGTGTCAGCTATTGGCTGGCGCGACGGGGCCTGCGCCACAGCGTACTGGAGCGGGGCCGCATAGGAGAGACCTGGCGCACACAGCGATGGGATTTATTTCGGATGAATACTCCCAACGTGCAGACCGTCATGCCGGGCGATTGCTATGACGGTCCGGATCCGGATGGTGCCCTGACGCGCGATCAGTTCGTCACTCTCCTTGAGGATTTCGCCGGGCGCAACGCGCTGCCGATCGAACCGGATACTGCGGTAAGCGAACTCACGCACGAGAATGGCGCCTATCGGCTGACCACCTCACACGGCACGCTTTGGGCGCGCAATGTGATCGTCGCAAGCGGCAGCCTGAATTGTCCGGTGCGCCCGGTCTGGGCCGCCGCGTTGTCGCCCGCTCTCCGCCAGATCGACGCTTCCGGCTACCGCAGCGCTGCCGATCTGCCCGATGGAGCGGTGCTGGTGGTCGGAAGCGGCCAATCTGGTGCTCAGATCGCGGAGGAATTGGCAGACGCGGGTCGAACGGTCTTCCTTGCGACCAGTCGTGTCGGACGGCTTCCACGGCGCTACCGGGGTCGCGACATCATGGTCTGGCTGCTCGAAAGCGGGTTTCTCGACGTGCGCCGGGAGGAAGTCGTTCGACTTGCGGGACGCATCCCGCCGCGTGGTGTGCTCGGGTCGATGTATACGATAAGCCTTCAGGCGCTGAGCGCCCAGGGTGTCGTGCTTCTTGGGCGTCTCACCGGCATCGAGGATGGCGGCAGCCTCTCGTTTGCCGACGATCTCGAAGCGAATGCCCGCTTTGCGGATGAAGCCTCCGAAAATGTCAAACGCCATGTCGACGACTATATCAGCCGCATGGGGATCGATGCACCCGTTGCGGAGCCCGACCCGGCGGAGACGGTCGCGATGCGTCAGCCGAACCCGACGATCGGTTCGCTCGATCTCTCCCGCTCCGGCGTAACGAGCGTGGTGTGGTGCACGGGCTTTAAGGGCGATTTCAGTTGGATGAGGCTTCTCGGTGCGCTCGACAGCGCGGGACAGCCTGTTCACGCGGATGGCGTGGCCGCCCTGCCGGGCCTTTACTTCGCAGGGATGGACTTCGCCTCCACACGCAAGTCAGGCATCATCTTGGTGATCGCCGAGGAAGCACCTCGCCTTGTCGAACATATCGCAGGGCATTCGTGACCGCCTTTGGCATAGTCAAGAAGCTCCTGACAGTCCGGGCCGGGAGATCGTCAGCCACCGCCTTGCGCCGCCCTTAGCGACGTTCCCACTGAGCGAAGCAAAGGCCTTCAACGATCAGCCAATAACTTCGCTCCCGCACGACTGAATGCTTCAGGTGAAGCCGCCGCCGATCAGCCGGCTCCACTGCTCGCCCGCAAGCCCGTTCAGGAAAGCTTGCGAGTTCTTCATGGCATCCAAAACCTCTGGATCGCGTGAATGCACCACGGTCGAGGCAACGGTCAGGAAAGCTATGCGTCGCCCAAGCATTGCTTCCAGAAGTGCGGGTTGAATGCGCCCGCGCAGGCCGCTGACGCCGCGTACGGCGGCATGATCGATCAGGCAGTCGATCACCGAACCCGCCTGACCGGGAAGGGCGAGGATCTGCAGCACGCGACCGATTTCACCCGCCCGTGCGTAATAGGCGAATGCGCCGACATTGGTGCCGACCGGCGATGTCACGGAAACGTAGATAAGCTCGCCCAGCTCCGGCTTTTGTGCCGCATCGGTTAGGATGTGAGCAAGCTGGCCCTCCGACCACTCCGGGCGCAGGGCGAACTGGGCGGTCAACGGTTCGACGAGCTTGGCAAATGTGCCGCTGTCGATTTCCGACGTCCGAAAAGCGCCATGGCCTGCCCCGTCCGCCGCCACACCGGACCAGCGTCGTTCGCTGGACTTCATTCGCCTGCAATAAAATCGGTCGATGGCATGCGCAAACGGATTGAGCATTCTGGCAAGCTTCATGCGACTGGCGGAAAGGCCGAGCACAAAGCTCGACGGCCGCATCACGCGTACCCAATCGAGACTGTATTGCGGCAGGACCACGCCGCGCAGCCGTGTCCACAACTTCGTGGAAATATCGTTGGCCGTCTCGCTGAAGGAGATGTCCTGCGGACCATCCAGGTAAGCTTTCAACAGGCGGGCGCCGGCCATCGGGTCGCGCTCATGATCCTCGACCATCAGCGAGCTGCAAATGGCGGCTCGTAATTGCCGGCCGTTGAACTGCATCGGCAATGCGTGAACGCCGACAAATCCGGAGACGCGGCCGGCGTCGTTGACGTGGACAAGCGAGCGGAGATCGCCTCCGCAACCCGGCGCCTCCAGATAAAATCGTCTCATATAGTCGATGAGCGCTGGCGTCGCTTCGGTCCGTTCTTTGCGCAGCACGCGTTGAAACATGCCTGCGACTGCCGGAAGATCGGCACCTTCCAAGGCGCGAATGACGCTCAAGCCCGGCTCCCGGCACCGGAGTCCCCGCGTTTCCAGACCATGGCAAGGCAAGGCTTCCCATCGGCCATCGCGGCGACCGTCGGGTGTTCGTAGCGGTGCAATCTCGACCAGTTGCAATCGCTCCGGTGGCCGAAAGCAGAGCTGTGATGCTGCGGCAAGGTAGGCCCTTTGCTTGATCATGAAAACGAGCGTCGTTGCTGTTACCAACTTCGGGTAAACCGATGTTGAAGTATTGGTAGCGAATCGAGTTTTATCGGACGCAGCCTTGTTTCGTCGGTGCCGCCGCACGTCCGGCGAAGGCTCAGCCTGCAACTTCCGGTGCGAAGCCAAGCCGCTTGGCTATCATCCTTGCCCGCGTCGCCGGTCTTGAGACGAACCATCAGTGCTCTATGATCGGCCGCTGTTGCCTGATGCGGGAAAAAACCGGCGCCAAATCGAGGATCATGGCGGAAGGAGCCGGAAGTCCTTGCCCTCGGGCAGCAGCTGCCCGCCGTCGACGATGATGGTCGTGCCGGTGATGTAGCTGGCGTCGTCCGAGGCCAGGAACAGGAAAGCATTGGCCACGTCGCGCGGGCTGCCGAGGCGGCCGAGCGGTATGGAGTCCTCCATGTTCTTTATATAGGCGGCGCCGCGATGCAGCTGGATTGCTTCGGTGAGGATATTGCCGGGTTCGACGCCGTTGACGGTGATGCCATAGGCAGAGAATTCGAGAGCGGCCGAACGGATCAGGCCGTTGATGCCGGCCTTGGTCGCCGAATAGTGGCCGTGACCAGGGCTGGTGACGTGCGGGCCGGTGATGGAGGAGGTGAACAGCATGCGGCCAAAGTGCTGCGCCTTCATCGGAACGAGCGCGGCCCGGGCGGCATTGAAGCTGCCGCGCAAATTGACCGCCATGACACGGTCCCAGTCCTCCGGACTGGTGTTTTCCAGCAACTGCCACGGATAGATGCCGGCATTCTGGACCATGATTTCGAGACGGCCGTGATGGTCGAGCGCCAGCGCAACGGCGGCCTCCGCATCGGCCGTCTGCGAGATGTCGGTGCGGATGAAGGCAGCGCCGAGCTCATCCGCGGCCGCTTGCCCGGCCTCGACCTCGGTATCGGCCAGGACCAGTTTCGCGCCCTCTTCGGCAAAGCGCTGTGCGATGCCCTTGCCGATGCCGCGCGCACTGCCGACGATCAGCGCGATCTTGTCTTCGAGACGCCCGGTCATGCCAGCCTCTGGCGAATGGTTTGCTTGAAAGCGTCGAGCAGCACGGCGGCAAGCACCAGCAGGCCGTGGATCACCTGGGTGAAGTTGGCCGGAAGGCCCATGAGGTTGATCGCCGTGTTGATGGCCGACAGCAAAAGCACGCCGGCATAGACGCCGGGCAGGGTGCCGACGCCGCCCTTCAGGCTGACACCGCCGATGACGACGGCGGCGAAGGCGTTGAACAGCAGGCCGACGCCGAGATTGGCGGTGGCGCCGGAGGTGCGGATCACCAGCAGCCAGCCGGCAAGGCCGGCGATGGCGCCAGCGAGAACGAAGGCAATGACGAGGTTCCGGTTGACGCGGATGCCGGCGCGGAAAGTTGCGGTCTCGTTGCCGCCGATCATGACGAGGTGCCTGCCGAAGGGTGTCTTGGCCATGATCAGCGAGAAGATCACGAAACACGAAATGGTAATCCAGGCGGTGAGCGGCAGGCCAAGGAGGCGCTGAATGCCAAACCAGCGGATTGCCGGCGCAAGATCCTGCGCGGAGCGGCCGCCGGAAATAACCAGCACGAGGCCGCGCACCCAGATGTAGGACGCCAGCGTGATGATGAAAGCACTCATCTTCACCTTCACAACCAGGTAGCCGTTGATGGCGCCGATGATGCCGCCGACAACGAGGGCAATAAGCAGCGAAACCGGAACCATCAGCCATTCCGGATGCAATTGGACGCCAAGGCCGATACCCGCCGAGCAGAACAGGATGCCGACCGCCATGGCGCCGAGCGCCGCCACGGATTCGACCGACAGGTCCATGTGGCCGGTGATGATGACCAGCGCCAGGCCGATCGACATGACGCCAAGCACGCTCGACGCCTCTATGATGTTGGCGAAGATGCCGAGCTGGAAATAGTTCGGAATGGAGATGGAGAAGACCACCAGCACGAAGACCAGCATGAACCAGACGAGGTTGTCGAGGACGAACTCGAGGGCGTGGCGCGTGCGGGGATCCATGTGCTGATCCGTCTAGCGCATCGATTCTCAGAAAGGATCATGCGCGGATTGAAAATTGCTGCAGCTTCCCTTGCGCGTCCGTTCGAACGCGCCGGTTGAGCTCCGGGCCAGCGTGGCCCGAAGCCCTAGGCGACTTTGCTATTCAACCGGCATCACGGTGCCTGAGGACGGCTTCAGATTGCCCCAGAAGGCCGGGTTGTCGACGTTTTCCTTGGTGATCGCGGCGCCGGGGATCTTGATGTTCGGTCCCCAGGCTTCAATGGTCACGGTCGACTTCAGGCCAAGCACGTCGTACTCGCCCGGCTTGATCTCCTGCTTGTTGACGACCTTGTCCATGAACATGGCGACGGCGGCGGCCTGAGCGTAGAGCGGCTGCTCGACTTCGACGTTGAGCCAGCCTTTGCGGATGAGGTCGAGGCCGACCGGCGCACCGTTCGAGCTCATCAGCATGACGTCGCCCGGCTTCTTGCCGGCGGCCTCGAGCGAGGCGACGGCGGCGACCGAGAGGTGCGCCGCATGGCTGAAGATCAGGTCGATATCAGGGTTGGCGAGTATCTGGTCGTTGACGATGGTCCCGGCTGCATCCGCCGCCCATTGCATGGCCGGAACCGAGATGATCTTGACGTCCGGGAACGCCTTCATCTTCTCCTCGAAACCCTTCTGGATGTCGAGCGTGTAGGGGTCGCCAGGATCGCCGAGCACCTGGAGGATCTTGCCTTTCACCGATCCGTGCTTCGCCTTCAAGAGCTTCTCGGCCTGATCGGCGGCAATCTGGCCGATCTCGACCGTTCCCGCCACCGAAGTGAAGTCGGACGGTGTCGAGGTGATCTGGCGATCGAACTCGACCACCGGGATGCCGGCGGCGCGGGCGGCCTCGATTGACGGCTTCAACGCATTGAAATCGACGGCAGCGAGAATGATCGCCGACGGCTTGAGCGCGATGACGTCGTTCATTTGCGACTGCTGAGCGTCGGTCTTGTTATCGGCGTTCAGCGTCTTCATCTCGTAGCCGACCTGCTTCAGGAACATCTCCAGAGCGCTCACCGAGCCGGTCTGGAATTCGTCGAGCAATGTCGGCACCAGGTAGTAGACGGTGCCCTTGGACTGGGCGAATGCCGGCGTGAGCGTGGCAAAGGCCAGTGCCAGGATACCGAAGACAGCAAGAAGTATTTTCTTCATGTCGTTCGCTCCTTTTGCGCCGGACCCCTCGTTTGTCCCTCAGCCTGCCGGTCCGGCACCGGCGAGCGTCTCTCCGGTGATCATGTTGACCACCGCGTCGGGACTTGTTTTGTTGCGCGCGACATCGCCCGCCACGACGCCTTGCCGGATCACCACGATCCGGTCGGCGACCTGGAAGGCCTGTTGCATGATATGGGTGATGATGACGACGCCGATACCTTGGCTCGCCACCTGGCGGATCATGTCGAGGCCGCGCCGCGTCTGCTCGACACCGAGTGCTGCGAACGGCTCGTCGAGAAGCACGAGCTTGCCGCCAAAATGCACGAATCGGTTGAGCTCGATGGCCTGCCGCTGGCCGCCCGAGAGGTGCTCGACATTGGTTCTGAGCGAAGGGATGCGCGTGCCTGCGCTGGCCAGCGCCTTTTCGACCACCTGCTCCATGGCGGGTTCGTCGAGCACGGCAACGCCAAGAAATCTCCTGGTGATCTCGCGGCCCATGAAGAAATTGGCCACCACGTCGACATTGGTGCAAAGCGAGAGGTCCTGGTAGACGGTCTCGATCCCCGCGGCCTTGGCCTCGGCGGGAGATTTGGCCAGGAATTCCTTTCCCTCGAACAGCATGCGACCGGAGGTCGGCTCCAGGCCGCCGGCGATGATCTTGACCAGTGTCGATTTGCCGGCGCCATTGTCGCCCAAAAGCGCCACCACCTCGCCCTTGCCGATCGAGAAGCTGATGCCCTTCAGCGCTTCGATCGCGCCATAGTTCTTGGCGACATTGTCGAGCACCAGCAGAGGTTCACTCATGCCGCGATCCCCTTGCCTTGCAGGATATCTCGCCCGCGTTCGCGCTCGGCGGTGAATATCTGGCCGAAGCGTGGCGAAAGCACCCCTGAGACGGCAAGCGCTGCGGCCCCGCGCAGCACCGCATGCTGGCCACCGCGTGCGACGGTGACACGAGGCGCCGTGCGGTCCTTTCGCGCCGAGATAGAGTTGGGAAGGTTCGCAGCCGAACCGGCCAGCCGTTCAAGCAAATCGGTGGACGCCAGTCCGCCGAGGATGATGGTTTCGGGATCGAACAGGTTCTCGATGATGGTGATGGCGTTGCGGAAGATCGGCCCGACTTCGCTGACCCACTCGGCGTCGCTGATGTTCCGGCGCCGCAGCGCCTCAAGCGAGAGGTACCGTTCGAGGCAGCCGCGATTGCCGCAGGGGCACGGCTCGCCACCAGGCACGACAGGGATGTGACCGATTTCGCCGGCATTTCCCCAGGCGCCGCGCAACGCGCTTCCGTCATGCACCATGACGCCGCCAAGACCGACTCCGAAATAGAGATAGTAGTATTCGGAATACCCCGTCCCGAGGCCATACAGGCGCTCGCCCATTGCCGCGGCCGCCATGTCGGTCTCAAAAAACGCGGGCAGCCCGGTCGAGGCCTCCAGCCGTTCCCGAAGCGCCACGTCCTTCCAGCCGGTCATCGTCGTCGGGCCGATAAAGCTCATCGACTCCACCCCGAAAGGGCCGGGCAGTGCCATGCCGATGCCGAGAACGCGACCGCCAGGCCGCAGTCGGGTCAATTCAAGCACCATCGCGCCGATCATGTCGAAGGCGTGGTCGGGCGTTGCGTTGGGGGCCTCGCGGTAGGCGCTGTCGATCACGTCTCCGCTCAAATTGATCAGCGCCGCATTGATACCCAGCGGAGTGACATGGATGCCGACGGCATACCCGCCCTCCGGGTTGATCCGCAGGGTCGCCGGAGGCAGCCCGCGCCCCCGCGGCTCTTCGCGCATGGACAGAACGTAGCCGTGTTCTTCCAGTTCGCGAACGATGGTCGATACCGTTTGCACGGTGAGCCCGACCCGCCGGGCAATATCGCCGCGGGCGATCGGACCGTGAAGGCGGATGGATTCGAGGACGATGCGCCTGTTGTAAGGCCTCCCGAATTCCTGATTGGTCCCCCGCAGTGCCATGTCTTGCGTCCCTGGGAGACATGAGGTTCGCACCAAAGATTTATTCAGTCAAATGGAATTCAAAAAAGAATTTCAAGCGCGATCCCGGCTAAGTCGCATTCCTTCGCGCCCCCCTCTGTCCTGCCGGACATCTCCCCACAAAGGGGGAGATTGACAGCTTCGACGCGGTGATCATTCATGAGAGGCTGGCGATTGACGAAAGCCGGGATAACCGCCGATCTCCGCAATGGGCAGGGCTATCGCAGGTAGAAAGCCGAGGCTTTCGCTCTACGATGTACCCCCACCCCTAACCCCTCCCCACAAGGGGGAGGGAGACTTCCGCTGG
>NZ_JBVVQD010000018.1:0-138874 GCF_055811755.1 Mesorhizobium sp. WSM4840 | reverse complement strand
AGCGAAAACTCGCAACCTGGGATACCGACTACCTGATGGCAGCTCTCCAAGCCCGTTAACCTGGACTCGTTGCCCTGGGCGCGGCGCCAGGGCAATCGCGTCAGGTTTGCGCTCACCCCGCCTGTGTTCCAGCATTAGTGGCTGGCGAAAGCCGAAGCGGCATCCATCGGTGCCGGCCATTTTCCGGTCTCCGTCCGGTGTCGAAATGACCACACAGCTATGCAAGGCTCTTATCCTTCCGAACTCACGAAAGGACAAACCAATGGCGAGCAAGCTGGTTTGGGGCATTCTCGGGGGGGGGTGGTGCTGGGCGCCGCGTTCGGCAATGTGGGCGGCAACACCGGGATCTGGATCGCCGTTTGTATTGCGGCCGGTGCCGTCGCGGCCGGCCTATGGCACTACATGGAAACGCGGCGCCAGGGCTGAGCGCAGGCGGCCGAATACGCCGTTATTCGCGGCATCGCGCCGGCAGCAAACGAAGATAAACGATCACGAAGCGGTGATGGCTGTAACGAACCGCACTGCGGCGCCGAAGTGTGAACATGACGGCGCTTCACGCCCGTCGCAGCGGAGGACAGCCGATGACTGGATCACAAGCCAAACGCAGCGGGAGCGCGACGCAATCAAGCGCAGGCGCGGTCCTTGTAGGGCTCGCCGCTGTTCTGTTTTCAGCAACCGGCGCCGCCGGCCAGCCGCTCACCGTGGTGGAGCTGTTCACCAGCCAGGGCTGCTCATCCTGCCCACCGGCCAACGCCAATCTCATCAAGGTCAAGGACCGGCCTGATGTGCTGGCGCTCTCCTTCAACGTCACCTACTGGGACTATCTCGGCTGGAAGGACACTTTCGGCAGGGAGGAATTCACCCAGCGTCAGGTCCGCTACGAGCCGTCTCTCGGCCGTTCGGGTCCGTTCACGCCGCAAGTGGTGGTCAATGGCAATTCCGATGCGGTCGGCGCCCGGCCCGGCGAGATCGAGCAGCTGATTTCGAGCAGCGGCCGCGCGAAAGGACCCTCGCTGTCACTCGACGGCGGCAAGATCGCCATCGGCGCCGGCCCGGTGCCGGGCGGCAAGGCCGATATCTGGCTGGTGCGCTACCGGCAGGGCGTCATCGAAGTGCCGGTGGCGCGCGGCGAAAACACCGGACGCACGCTGCCGCATGCCAACGTCGTGCATTCCCTCTCCAGGCTTGGCGCCTGGACCGGCGAGGCCATCGCGCTGCCGCTGCCGGCACCGCCGAGCGGGCTAAGCACCGCGGTGCTGGTGCAAGTGCCGGATGGCGGACCGATCCTGGCCGCCGCGACGAACTAGAATCCAAAGATCTGCGCAACGCCGCATGAACGGCGCCGCACATGCCGGCCGCATCAGCGCGCCACCCAGAGGAGACCACCATGACCAACTTTACCCGACTGACGCTGCCGGCGCTCGCCTTCGCGCTTTGCTCGACGGCGCTTTTCGCCGGCGGCATTGCCCGCGCCGAAGATGCGATGAAGCCGATGGCCACGGATGCCATGAAGCCCGCCGATGCGATGGCCACCGACGCGATGAAGCCGGCCGATCCGATGGCCGCCGAAAAGATGAAGGAGTGCATAGACAAAGCAGCCATGGAGACCGACGCGATGAAGAAGGATGAGGCAACCAAGGCCTGCGACGCCATGGGCATGGCCAAGTAGGTCCGGCAAGCCCTCGCGGCACCGGCGCGGGGTTTCAATCCCGCGCCGGTGCACCATTCCAAATACGCACGGCCCGAAAGTACGCACGGCAATGTGAGACGCCGGCGGACCCAAATGTTCTATAGTCACAACACCATCAAGGGAGATCAGACATGACTGGCATTCGAGAACCCATTGCGAGGCGCTCGACGAGCTTCGCCAGGGGCGCGCTTGCGGCGCTGATGCTCGCGGCGGCCGGCGCCGCCTTGTGGCAGACGCCGGCAAGCTCGGCCGAGGAGGCGGTGGTGATCCCGCCGCCGGCGATGGACGAGAAACCCGCCGCCGGCACCGCGAAGGCGGTCTTCGCCGGTGGCTGCTTCTGGGGCGTGCAAGGCGTGTTCCAGCACGTCAAGGGCGTGACCAGCGCCGTCTCCGGCTACGCCGGCGGCGACAAGGACACTGCCGTCTACGAGACGGTCGGCACCGGCCGGACCGGGCACGCCGAAGCCGTCGAGATCACCTACGAGCCGACAGAGGTGAGCTACGGCCAGTTGCTGCAGGTGTATTTCTCGGTCGCGCACAACCCGACGCAGCTGAACTATCAGGGTCCGGACCGCGGCCCGCAATACCGTTCGACGATCTTTGCCGAAAACGATGCCCAGAAGAAGATCGCCGAGAGCTACATCGCCCAGCTCGACAAGGCCAAGGTGTTTCCAGAGCCGATCGTGACCACGCTGGAGACCGGAAAGACGTTCTATCCGGCCGAAGACTATCACCAGGACTTTTTGACGCTGAACCCGACCTACCCCTACATCGTCTACAACGACCTGCCCAAGGTCGAGAATTTGAAGACGCTATTCCCCAGCCTTTACAGCGACAAGCCGGTGCTGGTGCTGGTCGCCAACAAGAGCTGATCTTTTGCGACGCGCTTAGGGCAGCGAGCGGGCAGCAATGCCCGCTTAGTGCACGCCCAGAAACTGCCTGAGCTCCGGCGTCCTGGGGTTGGCGAAGACGTCCTCGGGGGCGCCGATCTCGTGGACGCGGCCCTGATGCATGAAGACGACGCGCGAGCAGACGTCGCGGGCGAAGCGCATCTCGTGGGTGACCATCACCAGCGTCATGCCTTCCGCGGCCAATTCCTTGACGACCGCCAGCACCTCGGCAACGAGTTCGGGGTCGAGCGCCGAGGTGATCTCGTCGCATAGCAGCGCGATGGGCTGCATGGCTAGCGCCCGGGCGATCGCCACGCGCTGCTGCTGGCCGCCGGACAGTTCATCCGGCAAGGCGTCGAACTTGTGGGCGAGACCGACGCGGTCGAGCATTTTTCGCGCGACCGCTTCGGCGGCTTTTTTCGGCGTCTTCTTTACCACCATCTGCGACAGCATGACATTGCCGCCGGCCGTGAGATGCGGAAACAGGTTGAATTGCTGAAAGATCATGCCGACCTTCAGGCGCAGCGCCTTGAGATGCACCTCGTCGGGCAGGAACTGGGCGCCGGCGACAACGATCGAACCTTCATCGATGGTCTCCAGCCCGTTGATGCAGCGCAGCAGCGTCGACTTGCCGGACCCGCTCTTGCCGATGATGGCGACGACCTCGCCCGGCGCGATGTCGATGGAAATCCCCTTCAGCACCTCGTTGTCGCCGAAGCGCTTCTTCACCTCAGTGATTGCGATGAGCGACATTGAGCTTCCTTTCCAGGAGCTGGCTCGATTTCGACAGCGGCCAGCACAAAGCAAAGTAGATGAGCGCAACCAGACCATAGACCGTGAACGGCTGGAACGTCGCGTTGGTGACGATCGAACCGGCCTTCGACAATTCGACGAAGCCGATGATGGAAGTGAGCGCGGTGCCCTTCACCACCTGCACCGAGAAGCCGACGGTCGGCGGCACCGCCACTTTCAGCGCCTGCGGCAGGATGACGTAGCGCATCTGCTGGAGGTAACCCATGCCGAGGCTGGCGGACGCCTCCCATTGACCCTTGGCGATGCTCTCGACGCAGCCGCGCCAGATTTCAGCGAGGAAGGCGGCGGTCCACAGGACGAGCGCGACACAAGCGGCAAGCCAGGCGGGAACGTCGACGCCGAACAGGCCAAGGCCGAAGAAGGCGAGAAAGAGCTGCATCAAGAGCGGTGTGCCCTGGAACAGCTGGATGTAGCCGCGTGACAGAAGCCGCAGCCAATGCCGGCCGCCGATGCGCAGGAAAAGCAGGGCCGCACCGACGATGCCGCCGCCGATGAAGGAGACCAGCGAAAGCACAACGGTCCAGCGGGCGGCCAAAAGCAGGTTACGCAGGATGTCCCAGAAGCTGAACTCGATCATGGCGCTTGTCTCATCGCGACGCCTTCCTTGGAAACAGCATCCAGCCCAGGCCGGCCAGCAGCTGGCGCAGCAGGATGGCGAGGGCCAGGTAGATCAAGGTGGAGACGATGTAGGTTTCGAAGGCCCTGAAATTGCGCGACTGGATAAAGTTGGCGGCGAAGGTCAGGTCCTCGGCGGCGATCTGCGAAACGACGGCCGAACCTAGCATGACGATGACGATCTGCGACGACAGCGCAGGCCAGATGCGCTGCAGCGCCGGGACCAGAACCACATACCAGAAGGCCTGGAACGGGGTCATGGCGAGACTCGCGCCGGCCTCGAACTGGCCACGTGGCGTGGCCTGAATGCCGGCGCGGATGATCTCGCAGCTGTAGGCGCCGAGGTTAACGATCATGGCGAGGTTGGCGGCGGTCAGTTCCGACATCCTGATGCCAAGCGACGGCAGGCCGAAGAAGATGAAGAACAGCTGGATCAGAAACGGCGTGTTGCGGATCAGCTCGACATAGGTCGCGACGACAGGTTTTAGCCATTTCGGCCCCAGCGCCCGCACCCAGGCGCAGGCAATGCCCAATGCCACGCCGAACACCGCACCGATCAGGATGAGCTGCACGGTAATCCGGATGCCCTTGAGCAGCACCGGCAGAGAATCGATCAGCCAGCCGAAATCGAAATGATAGGTCATGGCTTGCTATCTGACCTCAGCCACACGCGGCGGGCAGCGATCACAGGTCAGCCGGCAGGTCCACCTTCAGCCATTTTTGCGAAATCGCGTTGAGGGCGCCGTCGGACCTGGCAGCGGCGATGATACCGTTGATCTTGGCCATCAATGCCGGCTGCTCCTTATTCATGCCGATGTAGCAGGGCGAGTTCTTGATCAGGAACTTGAGCTCGGGCCGCTTGGGCGGGTTCTTTTCGAGGATGGCGGCGGCGACGACATTCCCGGTTGCGATCACCTCGACCTGCCCCGAAAGGAAAGCGGAAATAGTGCCGTTGTTGTCCTCGTACCGCTTGATCTCGACGCTCGCCGGCACGACCTTGGTCAGTTCGAGGTCTTCGATCGCGCCGCGGGTGACGCCAACGGTCTTGCCAGCGAGGTCTTCCGCCTTCGCGACCGCGACGTCCGCCGGAGCGAACACGCCATTGTAGAAGGGGGCGTAGGCTTCGGAAAAGTCGATGACCTTCTCGCGATCGGGATTCTTGCCGAGGCTGGAGATGACCAGGTCGACCTTGTTGGTCTGGAGATAGGGAATGCGGTTGGCGCTGGTGACCGGGACGATCTCGACCTTGGCGCCGAGCTTTTCGCCAATCAGATTGGCGATATCGATGTCATAGCCTTGCGGCGTCATGTCGGCGCCGACACTGCCGAAGGGTGGGAAATCCTGTGGGACGGCGATGCGGATGGTGCCCCGCGCGCCGATGTCGCTCAAGGCGTCAGCCCGCGCCTGCGGAAACGGAGCCATGGCGATTCCAGCCACGGCGGCGAAGGCCAGCATGAATACATTGCGACGGTTCATTATTTTTCCCTTTGACTGAACAAAACCGATTGGTCGTCAGGGCAAAGCAACAGACATGCCAAACCATCGAAATCAGCGCGAATCGGCGTTCCCAGTAGGATTGGGAAGGCCGTCTTCACGATCCAATACCCGCCCGACCGGCAGGCTGCCTACATATTGTGCAGTGCGGCGGCTGCTGCCTGTCAGTCGTAGGTCAGATCCGTCGCCTTGCCGCCGAACACGCGGTAGGCATAAAACGAATAGAAAATGATGATCGGCAGCACGACCACCGTGCCGGCCAGGATGATGGCGAGGCTTTCAGGCGCGGACGCCGCCTGCCAGATGGTCAGCCTGTCGGGAACGACGAAGGGATAGAACGACCAGGCGAGCCCGGCAAAGCCCAGCGTGAAGATGGCGGCCAGCGTCAAGAACGGCGTCAGTGCATGGCGATCGTCCGTCTTAGGCAGATGGAAGGTCTGCCGCCACAGCCACGCGAACAGCACCGCCGACAGGATCGGCAGCGGCGACAAATAGAGCATGGCGGGCCAGACGAACCATTTGTCGAAGATGCGCGGACTGGCGAGCGGCGTGGCCAGCGAGACGGCGACCATGCCGAGCGCGGTCAGCACCAGCGCCCGGCGCAGCCAGAGCACCGCCTTCTTCTGCAATTCGCCGTCCGTCTTGTAGATGACCCAGGCCGCGCCCATCGCCGCATAGGCGGCGGCAAGGCAGAGCGCCACCAGCGCGCCGAAGGCCATGCCGCCGAGGCCGACATCCAGGCCGAGCACATAGATCCCCAGCATGTAGCCCTGCGCCAGCGAGGCGATGACCGAACCCAGGAAGAAGATGCGGTTCCAGCGATGCTTCCGGCCGGCCGGCACCTTGGCACGGAAATCGAAGGCAACGCCGCGCAGGATCAAGCCGACAAGGAGCAGGAAGACCGGGATGTAGAGCGCGGTGAGGATGGTGCCGTGCGCCAGCGGAAAGGCGACCAGCAGCAGGCCGACGGCCAGCACCAGCCAGGTCTCGTTGGCGTCCCAGAACGGGCCTATTGCCGCGATCATCGTGTCCTGCTCGGCGTCCTCGGAGGCCGCGAACAGGATGCCGATGCCGAGATCGAAGCCGTCGAGGATGACGTAGATCAGGATGGCAAGGCCCATCAGGCCGGCGAAGATGAGGGGGAGCAATGTCGGCCAGTCGAGGGTCATCACCATTCCTCCTATTTCGCCGCCGGCTGCGACAGCGGCGCGTCGAGAACGCCCGGCAGCGGCGAGGTATCGCCGTCCTTCGCCGCCTTCAGCGCCAGATAGACCAGCACGCCGAGATAGGCGGTCAGAAGCAGCGCATAGAGGATGAGATAGACCGCAAGCGACAGCGCGACCTGGCTGCCGGCGACCGGGCCGACGGCATCGACGGTCCTGAGCACGCCGGTGACCAGCCAGGGCTGGCGGCCGATCTCGGTGGTGTACCAGCCGGCCAGCGTCGCTAGCCAGCCGGACAGCGCCATCGGCACCATCACCAGCGCCAGCGGTTTCGGCAGGCTGTGGCGGCGCTTGAGGAAAAAGGCGGCCGACCAGGAGACGACGAGCATCAGGACGCCGGTGCCGACCATGATGCGGAAAGCCCAGAACACCGGGAACACCGGCGGGTGGTTGCCGGCATAGTCGTTCAGCCCCGGCACGACGCCACTGGCGCTGTGCCTGAGGATGAGGCTGGCGCCGTCGGGGATGGTGACTTCGAATTTGTTCTCCCTTGCCGCCTCGTCGGGAAGCGCGAAAAGGACCAGCGGCACATTGGGGCCGGTGTTCCAGTTGGCCTCCATGGCGGCGATCTTCTGCGGCTGATGCTCCAGCGTGTTGAGGCCATGCTGGTCGCCGGCGAAGATCTGGATGGGGATCAGGATCGCCGCGGTGAAGACACCGGTGCGCAAGGCCTTCCACATCGATTCCGAGCGGTCGCCATAGAGATAGCGCAGCGCCGACAGGCCGGCGATCAGGAACGAGACCGTCAGGCCGGAGGCAAGCAGCATGTGGACGAGCCGGTAGGGCATGGACGGGTTGAAGACGATCGCCCACCAGTCGATAGCGTGCGCTACGCCGTTGCGCATCTCGAAGCCGACCGGCGTCTGCATCCAGGAATTGAGCGCGATGATCCAGAAGGCGGACAGGGTGGTGCCGCCGGCCACCAGCACGGTTGCCAGCGTGTGGATGCGGTTGGAGACGCGGCGGAAGCCGAACAGCATGATGCCGAGGAAAGCCGCCTCGAGAAAGAAGGCGGTGAGGATCTCATATGCGAGCAGCGGGCCGGCGATGTTGCCGACGGTCTCCATGTAACCCGGCCAGTTGGTGCCGAACTGGAAGCTCATGGTGACGCCTGAAACCACGCCCATGGCAAAGGACAGCGCGAACACCTTCACCCAGGTAAAATAGGCGCGCATCCAGGCGGAATCGCCTGTGGCGTTGTAGCGAAGCTTGAAGAACAGCAGCACCCAGCCAAGCGCAATGGTGATAGCCGGAAACAGGATATGGAACGAGATGTTCGCGCCGAATTGGATGCGCGAAAGGATGAGCGGGTCCATGGTGGGCTCCGGCTGCTGCTATGTCAGGGAAGATAGGCCGGATGCGCCGACCGGTCAAAGCGGCGTGGCGTCACGCGAGGCGGAACGCCGCAGGACCGCGGCAGCGGTGGATGCGTCCTCACATGTCGATGTCCAGAACTGTCAGGAGAGCCATTGACTTCCAGCTGCGCGCACCGACATTCAGCGGACTAAAATCAACAGACCTCCTTTCAAGCAGCCGTTTTTCAGCCATGCCATCCATCATTTCCATTTCCGGGGTCACCAAGACCTACGCCACCGGTTTCAAGGCGCTGAAGGAGATCAACCTCGATATCGAGCGCGGCGAGATCTTTGCGCTGCTCGGGCCGAACGGCGCCGGCAAGACGACGCTGATCTCGATCGTCTGCGGTATCGTCAACCGCTCGTCGGGCACGGTCACCGTGGACGGCAACGACATCAGCCGGAATTATCGCACCGCGCGCAGCCTGATCGGGCTGGTGCCGCAGGAACTGACCATCGACGCGTTCGAGAGCGTATGGGCGACGGTCAACTACAGCCGCGGCCTGTTCGGCAAGCCGGCCGACCACGCCTTCGTCGAGAAGGTGCTGCGTGATCTGTCGTTGTGGGACAAGAAGGACGCCAAGGCGATCACCCTGTCCGGCGGCATGAAGCGGCGGCTGATGATCGCCAAGGCGCTGTCGCACGAACCACGGGTGCTGTTCCTCGACGAACCGACAGCCGGCGTCGACGTCGAGCTGCGCCAGGACATGTGGGCGATGGTGCGCCGGCTGCGCGAGGATGGCGTCACCATCATCCTGACGACGCACTATATCGAGGAGGCCGAGGCGATGGCCGACCGCGTCGGTGTTATCAATCGCGGCGAGATCGTGCTGGTCGAGGACAAGGCCGAACTGATGCGCACGCTCGGCCGCAAAAGGCTGTTGCTGGAATTGCGCAGTCCGCTTGTCACCATACCCGAGACGTTTTCGCGCTATGCGCTGGAGCTTTCGCCGGACGGCAATCAACTGACTTACACCTATGACAACCAGAGCGAACGGCCAGGCGTCGCCTCGCTGCTGCGCGACCTTGAGACGGCCGGCATCCAGTTCCGCGATATCGACACGCAAAACAGCTCGCTCGAGGAGATCTTCGTTAATCTGGTGAGGAGGGACGCATGAACCTGCGAGCCGTCTGGGCGATCTACAAGATGGAAATGGCGCGCGCCTTTCGGACCGTGCTGCAGAGCATTGTTTCGCCGGTCATCTCGACATCGCTCTATTTCGTCGTCTTCGGCTCGGCCATCGGCTCGCGCATCACCGAGATCGACGGCATCAGCTACGGCGCCTTCATCGTGCCGGGGCTGATCATGCTGTCGCTGCTGACGCAGTCGATCTCCAACGCCTCTTTCGCCATCTATTTCCCGAAATTTGTCGGCTCGATCTACGAATTGCTGTCGGCGCCGGTGTCCTATCTGGAGATCATCATTGCCTATGTCGGGGGTGCGGCGACCAAGTCGATCATACTCGGCCTGATCATACTGGCGACCGCAGCGCTGTTCGTGCCGTTGACCATCGAGCATCCGTTCTGGATGCTTGCCTTCCTGGTGCTGACGGCGGTGACCTTCAGCCTGTTCGGTTTCATCATCGGCATCTGGGCGAGAAGCTTCGAGCAGCTGCAGCTGGTGCCGCTGCTGATCATCACGCCGCTGACCTTCCTTGGCGGCAGCTTCTATTCGATCGACATGCTGCCCGGCGTCTGGCGCTCGGTGACGCTGTTCAACCCCGTCCTCTATCTGGTCAGCGGCTTTCGCTGGAGCTTCTACGGCAAGTCCGACGTCTCGATCGGCATCAGCCTCGGCATGACCGTCGTTTTCCTGTTTATCTGCATAGCGATCGTCGCGTGGATCTTCAGGACCGGGTACCGGCTGCGGACCTGACCGAACGGCCTGCCCAGGCGACGCAGCGCCAGCATCCGAGCGATGTTCCCGACCCAAGGCGACCTAATCTGGTGACGACGCTTGAAAGCGGCCGTGCGATGGCGGCGCTTGATTTCCATATAATGTTATATATGATGTTATCAATGTGCTGGCGGGTCGATTATGGAAGACGTCATAAGGTCCCTTGGCTTCCTGTGCCTGGGCAGCAGGCTGAAGCGTATTGGCGAGCAATTGCAGGCGGATACGCAGCGCCTGCTCGACTGCCTCGATGTGCCGGTTCAGTCGAGCCAGTACCCGCTGCTGGCTGCGCTCGACAGGCTGGGCCCGCTGCCAGTCGGGGAACTGGCGAAATCCCTCGGGGTCGCGCAGCCAGGTGTAACGCGGAGCGTGTCGCTTCTGGCCGAATTGGGACTGGTCGAGGTCAGTCCATCGGATGATGACCAGCGGCGCAGGATTGTCTGCCTCACCCTGCACGGCCAGCGGCTGGTCGATGTTGCAAAGCACGACGTCTGGCCGCGCATCGAGAATGCCGTCGCGAATCTGTGCGCGGATCTTTCTGGGCCGCTTCTTGATCAGCTGGCCGCCATCGAGGACGGCCTCGCCGCGGCGCCTCTCGACCGTCGTGTAAGGAAGCCGGAAGGTGCCGCGCGATGAAATACCTGCTTGACCGTCCCGTGTGGAGCGCGCTTCGGACGCGACACCAAGCCTTCGCGCAAGGTGACGACCTCGCCATGCGGTATCGGCCCTCGATAGCTCCCTTCGCCGCCAGTGCCGCGGACGATGCGGAAAGCCTGCAGGCGCTCGGAAAACTTGTGTCCCCAGGCGAGAGTGCGATCCTGCTTCAGGTGGACGCCATTGCTCTGCCCGCGGAACTTTCGGCGACTTCGACCGCGCCCGGGGTTCAGATGATTGCCGAGCGGCCATTGCAGATGGTCTCCGACAAGCGCGTGCAACGTCTGACGCGAGACGATGCAGCTGAGATGCTCGCCTTGGCATTGGTCACCAAGCCTGGCCCATTCACGCTCGAAGCCTTGAGCCTCGGCGATTTTTGGGGTGTGAAGATCGAGGGCCGACTTGCGGCGATGGCCGGCGAACGCATGAAGCAACCCGGCTATACCGAACTTAGCGGGGTGTGCTCACATCCGGAATTTCGGGGCGGTGGCCTGGGCAAGCTGCTGTCGCTGTTCGTGGCAAACCAGATAGCGGCGCGCGGCGAAGTTCCCTATCTCCACGCCTATGCCAGCAACACCACGGCCATAGGATTATACGAGTCCATTGGCTTCAGGTTGAGAAGCATGATGAACGTGGCCGTGGTTCAGCGCGCCGAATGAGCCCATCAGGCGCATTCCCGCGCATCAGGAAAAGGAAGGATTTCGTATCGACGAAATCCTTCCTTGGCGCTGCTAGCACCTTGCGGCGATTCAGACCGCGATCTTGCCGCCGCCCTGCTTGGTGATGGCGACGACCGATGGCCGCACCGGCATGTCAGGCTTGAAGTCGGGCCAGCGGGTCGACAGGTCCTCATAGTAAGAGGGACGGCCAAAAGGCTCCCAGTCTTCGCCGCCATCGGCCGGATGCTGAACCGCGACGAAGGCGGTCTGGTCGTCGGGCGTGAATAGCGGACCGCACATTTCGGCGCCGATCGGCACGCGGAAGAACAGCTTCGAGGTCGCTCGCGCCTCGCCTTCGGTGTCGACCGCCCACAGGCCATCGGTGCGGCCGGTCGCCTTCGGGCCCTGTCCATCGGTCGAGACCCAGAGCCGGCCGGCCGAATCGATGGCGCAATTGTCCGGCATGCCGAACCAGCCATTGGCGGTGGTTGCGGTCGAGAAGGTGGCGCCGACTTCGGCCACCGAGGGATCGCCGCATTTCAGCAGCACTTCCCACTTGCCCTTGGCAGCAGTGAAATCGCCACCGTCCTCGACGATCTCGATGATGTGGCCGAAGGCGTTTTCGGCGCGCGGGTTGGCGGCATCGACCTGATCCGTCTTGCGCTTCGAATTGTTGGTCAGCATGACGTAGACTTTGCCGGTCGTCGGATTGGGCTGGATATCCTCGGGGCGATCCATCTTGGTGGCGCCGAGCAGGTCGGCGGCGCGGCGCGTCTCGATCAGCACGTCGGCCTGGCTGGCAAAGCCGTTCTCCGCCGTCAGCGGGCCCTGGCCGAAGACGATGGGCAGCCATTCGATCGACCGGTCCTCGGCGAATTTGGCGACGTAGAGCGAGCCGTCGTCGAGAAGATCCATGTTGGCGGCGCGGTCCTCGGCGTTGAACTTGCCGGCGGTGACGAATTTGTAGACATAGTCGAAGCGCTCGTCGTCGCCGAGATAAAAGACGACACGGCCATCCTTGGCGACGATTGATTCAGCGCCCTCATGCTTGAAGCGGCCCATCGCAGTGCGCTTCCTCGGCACCGAGGTCGGGTCGTTGACGTCGACCTCAACGATCCAGCCGAAGCGGTTGGGCTCGTTCGGCTCCTTGCCGATGTCGAAGCGGTCATAATGCGCCGCCCATTCATAGGCGCCTTCGGGAATGCCCAAGCGCTTGTAGTTGGCGGCTTCCGCGTGACCGGCCGGCAGTTCGCCCGAGAAATAGCCGTGGATGTTTTCCTCGGCCATGACGTAGGTGCCCCAGGGCGTGACACCGCCGGCACAATTGTTGACGGTGCCGAAGACCTTCGTGCCGGTCGGATCGGCACTGGTCTTGACGCGGTCATGTCCGGCGACCGGGCCGGACAGTGCCATCTCGGTGTTGGAGGTGATGCGGCGATTGAGCTTGCCGTCGCGCACCACCTGCCATTTGCCCGACTCCTTGCGGATCTCGACGATGGTGCCGCCGTGTGCTGCCATCTCGACATCGACCTGTTCCTTGCTCAAGGGCGCTATTTCGAGCGCTTTTTTGCCGTCCTTCTCGCCGACTTTCACGATGCCCGGGAACATCAGATGCGGATTGGTGTATTCGTGGTTGACCACCAGCAGGCCATGCTCGGCCGAGCCGTCGATCGGGATATAGCCGACATAGTCGTTGTTGTAGCCAAACTGTCTTTCCTGGGCCTGCGCCGACTGTTTTGTCGGATCGAAGTCCGGCGAATCGGCGAACAGCGGATCGCCCCAACGCAGCAGCACGTCGGCGTCGTAGCCGGCGGCGACATGATGCTTGTCGTCGACGCCGGCCTCGACCTCGTTGAAGCTGAAGGCCGAGCCGCCGGCGGCGCGGGCATCGTCGGCGAGGATCAGCGCGAGCGGGCTGACGGTGACGGCGATGGCGGTTGCCGCGAGCGATCCCTGCAGGAAACCACGGCGCGAAAAACGCGCGGCGATGATCTCGCCCATCGTCTGGTTGTCAGTGGGATTGGCTCCTGGCCCATCGTTTTCCTCAAGCAGACTGGTGCGGAAATGGGCATTTGGGGAAAGATGTCCGGTCGAGCGATGTTCAGTCATGGGGGCTTGCCTCTGGCTTCTTTGGGATGGCTGGAGCGTGTTGCTTGACTGACCGCCTATCGCCAGCAGATCACAGTTTGATGACGTTGCCGGCCAATTCCAGCCCCGATTTCATGTCCATGATCAGCTCCGCTTGACCGCGACCCGAGCTTCGGAAACAACATCTGCGGCAGGCGCGGAAGATCGCATCGAGAGGGACAAAAAAGTGAGTTTCTGGGGACTGGGGCAGCTTGGCATTTCGACGGTGATCTTCCTGCTGGCGGCGACGGCGGCCAAGCAATGGGGAATGGCGCCGAGCCTCGGCAAGATCGTTTTGACTCTGGCGCTCTATTCGGCGGGCAATCTTATCATGCTGAGGCTGATCCGTGAATTCGGCATGTCGGTGTCGTTCAGCCTGTCGGCGGTGATCCAGCTGGTATCGGTGAACGTGGTGGCACTGGTGTTCTTCGGCGAGCGCGTCGATGCCTTGCAGGCGACCGGCATCGCGCTCGCCGTCGCAGCGGTGGCGCTGATCACGCTCGGGCCCTATCTGCAAAAACTGTAACCGCGCATGACCCCGAAAATCGGAATCGATTTCGCTGGGGATCATGCGCCAGTCAAAATGCTACAGCGTACTTTGCGCGTCTAAAAGGACGCTCGGCGCTGTAGGACGATCGGGCCGATGAAGAATACCGCAAGCAAGCTGCTCAACTGGATCGAATTCCCGGTCCTGCTGGCCGGACTGGTCATCGCCGGCGGACTGTGGGGATTCGAGGAGCTGATGGAGGTGGCGCGAGACACCACGCCGCACGCCTTCGACACGGAAATCCTGCTCGCCTTTCGTGAAGCGGGCCAGCCCGACAATCCGATCGGACCGCCATGGCTGGAAGGGGCGATGCGCGACATCACCAGCCTCGGCAGCGCCATCGTGCTCGGGCTGATCACGGCGGCGGTGATTGTCTATCTGCTGCTGATCCACAGGCCGGGACCAGCATTTCTCGTCTTCGTAGCGGTTGCGGGCGGACAGGTCCTGTCAAGCACGCTGAAACTCGGAATCGACCGGCCGCGCCCCGATCTGGTCTCGCATCTCGCCGACGTGGCGTCGCTTTCGTTTCCGAGCGGCCATGCGATGCTGTCGGCGGTGACATATTTGACGCTGGGCAGCATGGCGTCGCGCTTCCTGCCTGGGCGAACGACGAAGATTTACGTGCTGTCGCTGGCGGTGCTGACGGCACTGCTGGTCGGTATCAGCCGCGTCTATCTCGGCGTCCACTGGCCGTCCGACGTGCTGGCTGGCTGGTGCGCCGGCTTCGCCTGGGCGATGCTGTGCTGGCTGGCCGCATGGGCGTTACAGCGCTGGCGCGGGCAGACCGACGGCGCCTGAACCGGCTGGTCAGAACGACGCTGCGTCGGTCAGCGTGCGGTCAAATCAGCGTGTTGGCGAGCTCATGCCCGCAACCTGCCAGCTGGAAAACCGTCGACACTAAGAACGTCGACCACATCAAAAGCCCTGAAAACTCTCAACTGTTAATCCCTTTGAATTTCGATTGCTGAAAATTGAAGACCGCCGTGGCTATTTCCGCCAGACGACGCGTAACGCGCGAGCTCTGCAGGACACAAGCGGTTTTGGTGCGCGCACATGCCTGACATGTGCATTATGATGGTTGAACCATCATAATAATGGTATTCTACATGGGGATGCAGTCTCAGACGGGGGTTCTTAGCCGATGGATCACTGCCGCGCAGATGCGCGCCGCAAGGGCGCTGGCCGGCATCGATCAGAAGACGCTCGCCGAGCGCGCCGGGGTTTCGCTTCCAACCATTCAGCGCATGGAAGCGACGGCGACCGCCGACAGTCCTGCCGATGATCCCGCCGCCTCCTTGGCTTTATGCGTGCCCTAAACCGCTGTGCGCGGCGCAACTGGAAAAAGCCCCCGGGAGAGGTCAAAACCTCCTCCTCATTTGTCAACGATCTCGGGACGGATTCCGACGCAAGCACCGCGTCAGCCGGCGGCGCCGGGCGCGCTGGCGTCTTCGTGCGGCGCGGCGGCCAGGTCGGCGCGCGCCTTGCGCGCGAGCTTTTTTGTCGAGCGCCTGGGCCTATCGCCGAACAGATCGCCTGCCGCCGCGAGACAGGTCTTTTTCAGGCTTTTCTCCGAGCGCTTCAACAGCTTGCTCAGGAGTCGCGTTTCCTGAGGAGAGCCGAGCGGCCGCTCGCCGGCATCGAGAAGGTTGCGCAGGACGAATACATCATGCAGTTCGCCCAGCTTTTCGCCGAGTTCGTCGACCGCCTTGCGCCGGGCCTTGATCGGCGTCGGCCACAGCCTTCCAAGCAGCGACAGATGCATGCCGTGAGTCTTCGCCGCCTTGCGCAGATCGTGGAAATCGTCGGCATCACCGCGGGAGCCTGCCTTGTCCAGCGCCTTTCTGGCGCGACGCAGACTGATGCGGGCGCCTTCGGCAAGCACATCGGCGGCCTGTTCGGGCTGGTCGGGCAAGGCCAGCGTATCGATCCGGCTGATACCCTCCTCGCAAGCGGCAATCGCGGCAGCTATCGCGGCGCCGAGGCCGGCTCCACTATGCAATTCGTGCTGGCGCGCGACGAGCGTGTCGCGAACGGCATCGAGACCGCCGCCGGCGCTTTGCTCGGGAAAGTTTTTTGCCAGCCGGTCGATGGTTTCAACCAGCGCGGTTGCCTCGCGCGGACCGGCAAGCAGGGCAGCCACCTGTCGGTAACACTGATTCTCGGTCCCGCAAAATGTTTCGTCTCCGGAACGGACCAGGCGCAACAAGGCGCGCGCGTTCTTCAGCCGCTTGCGGCATTTGTGCAGCGCCTGCTCCGGCCTGTCATGCGCCGCGTCCAGATGGACGAGCGCCTTGCCGATCTCCTCGGCGAGGATGCGCCTGACCTCGCCGGTTAACGGCAGGCGCGGATCGATGCGATAGCTCATGCGGCGATCTCCGGAACCCCCTCGATGGCGAGCGACGCGTTGTAGAACCTCTGCTCGCCGGTGACTTCGCGGCCGAGCCAATCTGGCAGCATTTCGTCCTGCACGTCCTCGGGCGTCTCAAGCTCGGCGACCACCAGACCGCTAAGCGTCCCGCCGAAGACATCGATTTCATAGAGATGGCCGCGATGCCTAACATGGTGGCGTGTCTTCTCGATGACACGTCCGATGGCGAAGGCCAGCATCTCTTCCGCCTCCGCCAGAGGGATCGGATACTCGAATTCGTCACGTTCGCGGGCCTTGCTGCCGAATTTGAGCGTCAGCTTTGCCGAGGCGCCATCGCTGATGCGCACGCGGACCGAGCGGTCGGGTGCGGCGGCGAGATAGAACTGGCGAATGCGGATGTCCGCCTCGACCAGATCCCGCCACTGCGCGCCGGAGACCAGGAACTTGCGCTCGATTTCCTTGACCATGGCTTCGCACTAAAGCGCGTGCGGCTGGAGATGGCAAGATGGAGATAGGCGGGGTTGACTTTAATCATTCGATTGATTAAATACTTGATATGAGCAAGCCGACAAACGCCAAAATTCCGCGTCGCGAGGTATCGCCCGCCGACATGACGCGCGCAGCACTTGTCCAGGCAGCGCTGACGCTGTTCGGACGGCAGGGTTTCGACGGCACCTCGACGCGCGAGATCGCGGCTGAGGCCAAGGCCAATATCGGCTCGATCGCCTATCATTTCGGCGGCAAGGAAGGACTTCGCGCGGCAGCGGCCGACTATATCGTCGACACCATCCAGGCCATTGCCGGCCAGGCGATCGGCGATCTGCAGGCGCCAAACGACCCTGAAGCGGCGCGGGCACAACTCTTCACCGCATTGGAGCGGATGGTGGCCTTCATCGTGGCCAGGCCGGAGGCCGGTGAAATCGTGCAGTTCGTCCTGCGCGAACTTTCGCATCCTACGGCGGCACTCGACCGCATCTATGACGGCGTGTTCGAGCCGACGCATCGTAGGCTCTGCCTGATCTGGGAGCAGGCAACTGGCGAGCCGGCCGAAAGCGAGGCTACCCGACTCACCGTGTTCACGCTGATCGGCCAGGTCGTCTATTTTCGCATCGGCCGCGAAGCGGTGATGCGCCGCATGGGCTGGCGAGGGATCGGCGATGCCGAGGCCACCAAGATTGCGGCGGCGGTGACGGATAATCTTGGGGCGATATTGGCCGCCCGGAAGGATCGTAGGTCATGAGTTTCCTCTGCTCTTTGCCGCTCGCCGCCCTGCTTTTCAGTGCCTGCGCACCGGCGCCGCCGCTCGCCGTCGGCTATGTCGAAGGCGACTATGTGCTGCTCGCGCCGATCGAGGTGGCGCAGGTAGAGACGATTTCGGTAAGGCGCGGCGACAGCGTCGCGCCGGGTACGCCTGTGGTGACGCTGGAAAGCGCCGACGCAAAAATAGCCGTCGCACAGGCCGAGGCGGCTCTTGCCCAGGCCCAGGCGCAACTTGCCGACCTGCAGGTCGGCAAACGGCCGGAAGAGATTGAGGTGCTCAAGGCGCAGGTTGACATGGCCAAGGCGCAGGCCGCCGACGCCAAACGCAGATACACCCGCGCCAGTGATCTGTTCAAACGCGGCACCGGCACCCAGGCCGATTTTGACACCGCCTCGGCGACGCTGGAGACAGCCAACGCGCAGCTCGGCCAGGCGGAAGCCAATCTCGCTGTCGGCGGCCTGCCGGCACGGCCCGAGACGATCAAGGCCGCCGACAATAAGGTCAGGCAGGCGCAATCGGCGCTGGAGCAAGCGCGCTGGCGGCTGTCGAAGCGTGTGCTTGCGGCGCCGTCGCCGGGCCGTGTCAACGACGTGATCCGCAATCCGGGCGATACCGCCGGTCCGACCGCGCCTGTCATTTCGATGCTGCCGGACGGCGCCGTGAAGCTCAGCGTCTATGTTCCGGAAAACGCGTTCTCGTCGATAAAGGTCGGAACGCTGCTTAACGTCCATTGCGACGGCTGCGGGCCTGACGTGAAGGCGCGCGTCAGCTACGTGTCGCCGGACCCGGAATTCACGCCGCCGGTGATCTACTCGCTCGAGACCCGGCAGAAGCTGGTCTATCTGGTCGAGGCGCGGCCGGAGGGCGATGCCGGCGCGCTGCAACCGGGGCAGATCGTCGATGTCGATCTGGCGGATATCGGCAAATGAACGCCATCGATGTCCATGGCCTGGTCAAGCGTTTTGGTGACAAGACCGTCGTCGACCATGTGACGATGACGGTGGCCGAGGGCGAGATCGTCGGCTTCCTCGGCCCGAACGGCTCGGGCAAGACGACGACCATCCGCATCATGTGCGGCCTGCTGACGCCGGACGAGGGCGAAGGCACGGTGCTCGGCTTCGACATCCGCACCGACAGTCTGAGGATCAAGCGCGAAGTCGGCTACATGACGCAGAAATTCTCGTTCTATGAGGATCTGACCATAGCCGAGAATCTCGAATTCGTGGCGCGGCTTTATGGGTTGAAGCCGCTTAACGAGCATGTCGGCAGGACGCTGGAGGATCTTGGCCTCACCTCGCGCAAGGACCAGCTGGCCGGTACGCTGTCCGGTGGCTGGAAGCAGCGGCTGGCACTGGCCGCCTGCATCATGCATCAGCCGAAATTGCTGCTGCTCGACGAGCCGACGGCGGGGGTCGATCCGAAAGCCAGGCGTGAATTCTGGGACGAGATCCATCGCCTGGCCAGCGGCGGGCTGACCGTGCTGGTCTCCACCCACTACATGGACGAGGCCGAGCGCTGCCACCGCATCGGCTACATCTCGTACGGCAAGATGCTGGCCACCGGCACGGTCGACGAGGTGGTCAGGAATGCCGGGCTGACGACCTTTGTGGTGCAAGGCCCGCAGCTTGACCAGGTTGCTGCCGCACTCAGCGGCCGCCCCGGCGTCGACCAGGTGGCGCCGTTCGGCGCGACGCTGCATGTCGTCGGCTCCGACAAGAAAGCGCTTCAGGCAGCACTCGCCGACGTCGAGAAGGAGCACAGGGGCGTGACGGTGACGCCGGGCGAGACCAGCCTGGAGGATGTGTTCATCCAGTTCATGTCCGGTTCGAAGGACAATATGGGATGAGAAACCGGATAGACAGCGTCTTTTCCTTCGCCAGGCTCGGCGCGCTGCTGATCAAGGAGTTCATCCAGATGCGGCGCGACCGCATCACCTTCGCCATGATGCTGGGCGTGCCGCTGATGCAGCTGGTGCTGTTCGGCTATGCCATCAACAACGATCCGAAGAGCCTGCCGGCAGCCCTGGTGGCGATGAGCAGCGATCCTTACACGCGGGCCATGGTTTCGGCGCTGCAAACCACCGGCTATTACAGGTTCGACCGTGTCGTGCAAAGTGCCGCCGAGGCGGAATTCCTGATGGCGCGCGGCGATGTCGCCTTCGTTGTCACCATCCCCGCGGATTTTGCCCGGCGGGTCGAGCGCGGCGACCAGCCGCAGATCCTGATCGAGGCTGACGCGACAGACCCAGCCGTCGCCAGCGGCGCCATCTCGACGCTCGGCACTGTCGCCAACCAGGCGCTGCTCCGGGCACGCGGCATGCAGGAGACGGCCGCCGAAGCTGCCCGGGGCCAGCTCGAAGTGGTGGTGCACCGGCGCTACAATCCGGAAGGCATCTCGCAATACAACATCGTGCCCGGCCTGCTCGGCGTCATCCTGCAGATGACGATGGTAATGATGACCTCGATCGCGCTAACGCGCGAGACCGAGCGCGGCACGATGGAAAACCTTCTGGCGATGCCGTCCAGTCCACTCGAGATCATGCTGGGCAAGGTGCTGCCCTATCTGGTGGTCGGCGCGGTACAAGTGGTGGTGGTGCTCGCGGCGGCGAAACTGCTGTTTGCCATTCCGTTCACCGGGTCGATGCCGCTGCTGCTGACGGCGGTCCTGATCTTCGTGCTGGCGCTGGTGCTGCTCGGCTATACCATTTCGACGATGGCGCGCACGCAGATGCAGGCGCTGCAGCTCACCTTCTTCTTCTTCCTGCCGTCGATCATGCTGTCCGGTTTCATGTTCCCCTATCGCGGCATGCCAGGCTGGGCCCAGACTTTCGGCGAAATCCTGCCGTTGACGCATTTCCTGCGCATCATCCGCGCGGTGATGCTGAAGGGTGCCGAACTGCCGGCGGTCGCGACGGAAATCGGCTGGCTCGTCATGTTCGTAGCGCTGTTTGCCGGCGTCGCACTGGTGCGGTTCCGCCGAACGCTGGACTAGGATCAAAACTCAGTCAGGCCGGCTGCCGTCAATAGCCGACGCGTGGGACCATGCCGTTTGAAGTGGTCGGCGGAGCCGAGCACGCAACATGAGCGGACGTTGCCGGCCCCTGTCTAGCTTCGGCTGCGGTGGGCCTTTCCTTCATTCGCCAGATACTGGTGAACGAACGCGATCGCCATGCTGCCCTCTCCGACCGCTGACGCAACCCGCTTGACAGGACTCAAGCGTACGTCGCCGCAGGCAAAGACGCCGGGCGCACTGGTTTCGAGCAGATAGGGGTCGCGGTCGTGCGACCAGCCGCCGGCCTTCTTCACATCGTCCCCGGTTAGCACGTATCCGCGGGCATCGCGCACGACGTCGGCCGGCAACCACTCGGTCTCTGCGTTGGCGCCAATGAAAACGAAGAGCCCGCCGCAATCGTGCCGGCTCACCTCATTGCCGGCCTTGTCGAGAGTGTCGATCGCCGTCAGGTGAGTCTCGCCGTGCACAGCCTGGACTTCGGACCGAAGCTGGACTTTTACGTTCGATTTCGCCCTGAGCTGCTCGATAAGGTAGTGAGACATGCTGTCTGCAAGCGCCGGGCCGCGCACGAGCAGTGTCACGCTGCGCGCATGGCCCGAAAAATGCAGCGCTGCCTGGCCGGCCGAGTTGCCGGCGCCGATCAGGAAGACGTCCAGTCCATGTGTGGTGCTTGCCTCGCTCCGCGCGGCTCCATAATAGACGCCCTTGCCAATAAGGCGGTCGAACCCGTCGATGGCGAGACGACGCCATGTCACGCCTGTCGCAAGAATGAGGCTGCGCGCCCGCACGGCATCGGTACCGTCGAGAAACAGCTGGTGCGTCGCCGGATCGATGCCGGCGACGGAGCGGGTGACCAGGATTTCGGCGCCCAGCCGCCTCGCCTGCTGCAGCGCGCGGCTGGCCAGTTCGTCGCCGGAGATTCCGCTGGGAAAGCCGAGATAGTTTTCGATCCGCGACGATGTCCCCGCCTGTCCGCCGGGCGCCTCGCGCTCGACGACGATGGTGCGCAGTCCCTCGGATGCGCCGTAGACCGCCGCGGCAAGGCCGGCCGGCCCGCCGCCAATGATCGCGACATCGTATTCGGCGCCGCGCGGGCGCGTCTGCAGCCCGAGGCGCATGGCAAGATCGCGCACGGCGGGACTTTCCATGATCTCTCCGTCCGCCAGCCGGGCAACGGGACCATCGAGAGCCGGCTTGCCCATGGCAGACCAGAAAGCCTCGGCATCTGAGGTGTCGGGCAACAGCCAGGTGAATGAGATCTGGTTGCGGGCCAGAAACCGGCGCAGATCACCGCACGCCGTGTCCCAGCGATGGCCGACCAATGTCACGCGCGGCTTCTGCGGCTCGGCAGTGACGCTCTGCAGCCCGCCCATCCGCTCGCGGGCAAGCGCTGACCTTCTGGGCGACGTCCTTTGAAACCGCGGCGATGGAGTAGTACTGCTGAACCTCGATCCGCATCACGCGGGACGGCTCAGTGGCGCGGTACCCGCCCGGGAAACCCGAGCCCAGGGCAATCGGCACCTCACCGAATATCGTTCCCGGCAGCCGCCAGCCGAGCGTCCGCTCGACGCCGTCGAAGGTTTTTACGACTTCGATCCTGCCGGCGAGAACCGCAAACAGCGCTGCCTCTCCGCCCTCGTGAACTGCGAACTCTCCAGGGCTGAGATGGAGGTCGGCCGCTGTCCGCGCCAGCCGCTCCAGTTCGGCCGGCGGCAAACCCGAAAACAACGGGATTGCTCGCACTTCATCAACTGTCAGCATGGTCCCTCGCGGGAGCCAGTTAGCGTTGTTTTCCCGTTTTGATCAACAGAAAAAGGGGGGACTCTCGCCATGGCGGATAGGTCGTGAAACACCGCGCTTTGATAGCGCATCGGGTTGTGCCGATAGGCATGATCATTCGGATCGAAGTTCATGCGGGCTTCCCGGGACCGGCGGCAATTCAGGCGCTTCCAGTCCTTGGAAAGGATCGCGCCAGGCGTCGATTTCTTCAAGCTGACGATACCAGCGGCTGACAGAAGGATAATCATCGAGCGGCAATCTGGCGACATCGTTGAAGGGCAGAAACGTCGCCATTCGAAAGTCGGCATAGGAAACCGAATTTTCAACCAGCCATTCTCGCTCGGAAAGCTCGGCCTCAAGTGTTGCAGCGGCCGTGCGGAAGTCTCTCAACCCCTCCTCAACCCGGCCCTGATCGATCGGGCCGAGCCCATACCGCTGTTTGGTCCCGCGTTCGAAATGCACGACGTCGCAAGCTCTTGCGAAGTTCTCTTTCCCCCAACTGAGCCATCGGATCATCTCGGGTTCGTCATCGCCGGTGCGCCAGAGATCCGAATGCGCGTCGCGTGACAGCCGGCAGGCTATGGCATCGGTCTCCCAGAGGCTTTTTCCCGAGCCTACAAGTATGGGCAATGAAAGATTTGGATTCAGTGGGCGAAATCGCTCAGCCTGCCCCGGAGCGAAGGGGGAGGCGAATTTAAACTCGACCTTTGCGTCGAGATAACGTGCCACCGCGACCGCGAGGCGAGGATTGGGATTGCGGCTGAAGAACAGTTTCATTCCATGTCAGCCTTTTTGAATGGTGCTGGTTCGGTCGCCACCTAAGCCGCCGCCATGATCTCAGCGTAGGTGCCGAAATCGACATTGCCGCCGGACAGCACCACGGCAATGCATTTGCCTGATAGCTCGATCTCGCCTGATGACAGTGCGGCCAGCCCGACGCTGCCGCCGGGCTCGACCACCAGCTTGAGATGGGCCATGGCGTCACGCATAGCCTGTGCCGCGGCCTTGTCGGAGACGGCAATGCCGCCGGCGAGATTCCTGCGGTTGATCTCGAAGGTGATCGCGCCCGGCTCGGCGGTGAGGAGCGCGTCGCAGATCGAAGTGTGGCCGGGTTCGATCGAAACCCGGGCACCTCTGGCCAGTGAACGACAGGTGTCGTCGAAATGTTCGGGTTCCACCGCCCAGACGGCCGTGCCCGGCGAGGCATCCTTGACCGCAATCGAGATGCCGCTGCTCAAGCCGCCGCCGCCGCAGGGAATGACGACCGCGTCGAGGCTCACGCCGAGCGCTTTCGCTTGCGCCATCAGTTCGAGGCCGATCGTGCCCTGGCCGGCGATGATGGCCGGATCGTCGAAAGGTGGGACCAGGACCATGCCGCGTTCGACGTACGGGCGAACCACCGTCATGCGGTCATCGCGAAAACGGTCGAACGGCACCACTTCCGCGCCCATTTTCCTGACATTGCCGACCTTCATCGCCGGCGCATCGGTGGGCATGGCGATGACCGCATTGACGCCAAACATCTCCGCCGAGGCGGCGACGCCTTGCGCGTGATTGCCCGACGAGAAGGCTACGACGCCACGGCTGCGCTCCTCATCGCCCAGCGACGACAGCTTGTTGTAGGCGCCGCGGAACTTGAACGAGCCGGTACGCTGCAGCGTCTCCGGCTTGAACAGGATCCTGGCGCCGAAGCGCTTGTTCAGCTCAGGCGATTCGATCAGCGGCGTTTCGACGATCAGGCCGGACAATCGCGCTGCTGCGGCGCGGATGTCGGCGATGCCGGGAAGGGTGGTCATGGCGAGGTCCTGCAGAAGTGAGATCGCCCATGGTGCACGGAAAACCAGGCCGCGCACCACTGGAAAAATGTGACCGTTACAATTCGTGGATTGCGAAAAGAGCGTGGTGCCTTCATCAGCGCCCCGACGTTTGGCCGAAGCCTCCCTAACTTCGTTATCCTAGGGCTCCGCTTCGCGTTCGCTCCGCCCTAGGGTGACGAAGTCAGGAGATCTTCGCCCGGCCGCTTCTTACCCCAAAAGCGTCCTTTTCCGTTTGGCGCCGCCCATCTTGCGCCAGGTGTTGAAGCGATGGGTGGCGGCGGCGAAGGAGATCTTCATCTGCTGGGCAACCGAATAGCGCGACTTGCCCTCGTCGAACATGCGGTAGCAACACTCGACGCCCTCCTCGGTCAGCTTGCCGTCGGGGGCCTTGTTGTGCGGGTTGGCCGGATCGAATTTTTCGACCTGCTGCTCGACCAGGCCTTTGAGGCGCTGCAAATCGGCCTCGATACCGGCGATCAGGTCGAGAACGGGTTTCGGGTCGAATGCATGCGTGGACTGTTTTGCCGGCATCTACGGATTCCTTTTTCTTGGCTTAGGTTCAGCTATATAGGTGAACATTCGCCAATAATTAAGGGGCAGAGAAGGATTCCCGGAGCTCCTAATTTTGGACGTTCGGCAGACGGGCGCGATTGACCAATGGCGCGCCAAACCCTAGTTTAGAATTATTCTAAACTATGGTGAATTTCTCATGCTTTCCCGTGTTTTCGGTTTTGGCCGCCGTCCGTTCGAATCGCTCTCGGAGCAAGAGATCCTGGCGCTCGCCATTTCTTCCGAGGAAGACGACGGGCGTATCTATCGTGCCTATGCCGACGGGCTGGCGGATAGCTTTCCGCATTCGGCCAAAGTGTTCGAGGAGATGGCCGAGGAGGAGGACGGCCATCGCGACTCGCTGATCGAACTTCACCGCGAGCGTTTCGGCGAGCGCATTCCGCTGATCCGGCGCGAGCATGTGAGGGGCTATTACGATCGCAAGCCCGACTGGCTGGTCAGGCCACTCGGCATCGAGCATGTACGCAGCCAAGCCGAGGCGATGGAGCGGCAGGCGTACCTGTTCTACGTCGAGGCGGCGAAACGCACCAGCGACGCCTCGACACGAAAGCTGCTCGACGATCTGGCGGTGGCCGAACAGGGCCACGAGACGCTGGCGCAGCGGCTGGAGCAAAAGCATGTGCCGGGCGCGGTGAAGAACGAGGAAGAAGCGGCCGAGCAACGCCAGTTCATCCTGACCTATGTGCAGCCGGGCCTGGCCGGGCTGATGGACGGATCGGTGTCGACGCTGGCGCCGATCTTCGCCGCCGCGTTTGCCACGCATGACACATTCCAGACCTTCTTGGTCGGGCTTGCCGCCTCGATCGGCGCCGGCATCTCGATGGGCTTCACCGAGGTGGCTTCCGACGACGGCAAGCTGTCGGGCCGCGGCTCGCCGGTAAAACGCGGCATCACCACGGGCGTCATGACCGCGCTGGGCGGTCTCGGTCACGCCTTGCCCTACCTAATTCCGTATTTCTGGACCGCGACAATTCTCGCGGTGGTGGTGGTGTTCTTCGAACTATGGGCGATCGCCTTTGTGCAGAACCGTTATATGCAGACGCCGTTCTGGCGCGCCGCCTTTCAGGTGGTGCTGGGCGGCGGATTGGTGTTCGCGGCGGGCGTGCTGATAGGGAATGCTTAGAAAGCCCTACCCATGCAGCGCCCGGCTGTCCTCAGGCGCCTCTGCACGTTCGGTCAGGCCATAGTCGCGCACGACGTGGGCGATACGCAGACGGTAGCCGGCAAAGATGCCGCCACGGCCGGCCTTCTGAGCCCGCCTATGTTCCCCCGTGTTGCGCCAGGCCTTCACCGCCTCCTCGTCTCGCCAGAACGACAGCGACAGGATGCGGTTCGGGTCGGTGAGGCTCTGAAAGCGCTCGATCGACAGAAAACCGTCTATGCCGTCGAGCAGCGGGCGCAGGTCGGCGGCGAGGCCGAGATATGCGTCGCGCTTGCCCGCTGCCGGCTCGACCTCGAAGATGACGGCGATCATAGTTTCACCAGAGAGGCATGCGGCCCGGAGGCGAGTTTCAGGAACATGCGATCTTCCTTGAGGATAAATTTTTCACGCCGGGCGAATTCATAATTCGCCTTGCCGGCCGGGTCGGCGGCGAGCCTGGCACGGTAGGCTTCGTAAGCGGCGAGGCTGTCGATGTTGTAGGCGGCGTAGGCGGTGGTGGCCGAGCCTTCATGCGGCGCAAAATAGCCGATCAGATCGGCGCCGCAGCGCGGGATCGCCTGGCCCCAGATGCGGGCATACTCCTCGAACGCCGCCTTGCCGAACGGGTCGATCTCGTAGCGGATAAAGCAGGTGATGGTCATCTTTTGTCTCCTTGCTGAGTATGGTTCGTTGCGGCGACAGTTCGAGCGGGGTCGAAATATTCCGTGGATCGATGTGCTAAGCAATTTCACCGGTAGTCATGCTTGCCAGAAGGATTTCGCGCATTCGCGGCGAACGTCTTCCGGCGTCAGGCCAAGATCGCGCAAAAGATGCTCGTCAATCTCGGCAAGGTCGAGGCGCTGCAGATGGCGATCATACCAAGCCAGGAGCCGCAATCGGCACAAGACGATGAACGGAAACGGCCGGCGGCCGAAGCGGCTGTCGGGCACGGCGTTGGGGGCGGCTCTTGCGGTCATCTTCGTCTCCTTGATCTGAGCAGAGAATAGTGGTTATCTGACAAGAATGCTTCGATGGCGGACGAACTATGCGTGAAGGACCTGACATAGCCCGCATCGCCAGCCTGATCGGCGATCCAGCGCGGGCAAACATGCTGACCGCGCTGATGGGTGGCACGGCGCTGACAGCGAGCGAACTGGCGCTCGAGGCCGGCGTGTCGCTGCCGACCGCCAGCTCGCATCTGTCGAAACTGATGGAGGGTGGGCTGCTGACGCTGGCAAGCCAGGGGCGGCATCGCTACTACGGCCTCGCCGGGCCGCAGGTGGCCGGCATGATCGAGGCGATTGCCGGCGTCGCCGCTGCGGTCGGGCCACAGCGGGTGCGGCCGGGCCCGCGCGACGCCGCCATGCGCGTGGCGCGGGTCTGCTACGACCACCTCGCCGGCGAGCAGGCCGTGGCGATGCTCGACCGTCTTGTCGCTAGACAAGTTCTCCTGCGCCACGACAAGGAAATCCGGCTCGGGCCGTCGGCCGCCTCGCATTTCGCCGCGATCGGCATCGACGTCGAGAGCAAGGCGCGACGACCGGTGTGCCGGGCCTGCCTCGACTGGAGCGTGCGGCGCTCACATCTGGCCGGCACGCTGGGTGCGGCCATTCTCGACAAGATTATCGCCGAGAAATGGGCGCGACGCGAGAAAGACAGCCGCGCTGTGATCTTTTCGCCGATGGGCAAGCAGGCGTTCGAGAAGGTGTTTCTCGGCTGAAAAACTGATCAGCCGCGCTTGAGCGGCTTGCCCTGCTTGAAAAAATCCGCCCAGGGATCGGCTTTCGCCAACTGCTTCAGCGTCGTCTTGTCGCCGATCGGAAAGGCGTTCGGCGCCAACCCGGCCTCGATCTCCGCCCAGGTCGCCGGCATTGAGACCGTAGCGCCTTTCTTGGCGCGCGACGAATAGGGTGCCACCGTGGTCGACCCGCGGCCATTGCGCAGATAGTCGACGAAGATCTTGCCGGTGCGCGCCTTCTTCGACAGCGTCGCTGTATACCGATCAGGGGCGGCCTGCTCGAGGGCGCGGGCGAAATCATGGGCGAAGTCCTTCGCCTCATCCCAATCCGCCGACGGTTTCAGCGGCACGACGACATGGTAGCCCTTGCCGCCCGACGTCTTGACGAAATTCGGCAATGACAGCGCATCGAGCCGGCCGTGAATTTCGAGCGCCGCCGCGCGCACCGCTTTCACGTCGACGCCTTCGTCGGGATCGAGATCGAAGATGATCTGGTCCGGCTTGTCCAGTTCATCGATGGTGCAGCCCCAGATATGGATCTCGACCACGCCGAGCTGGACCAAGGCAGCGACACCGTCGATGTCGCGGATGAACAGTATCTCCTCGCCGTCCGTCGGATCCTTCATCTTGGCGATCTTGTCATGCATGCCGGCCGAGGCATGTTTCTGGAAGAAGCGTTGGCCGCCGACGCCGTCCGGCGCCCGCACAAGGCTGAGCGGCCGATCGATGACGAATTGTTGCATGCGCGGCCAGACCAAAGCGTAGTGATCGAGCAGGCCCTGCTTCGATACCTTCTCCTGCGGCCACAGAAGCTTGTCCGGATGAGAAAGTTTTACGACGGTGTTTGCCGCCTCCGTGGATTTGACAGAGGTGGATTTCTCGCCCTTGCCCCCAGCAGGCTTTGCCTTGGTGTCGGCAGGCTTTGCCTTGGCGTCGGCCTTGCCAGCGGGTGCCTTCGGTTTTTCCTCCACGACTTCCTCCGCCGGCTTGTCCTCGCGCAATCCCTGGAACGAGGCGTGGCGTATTATACGGTCGGACGTCCAGGTACGGAACTCCACTTCGCCGACAAGTTTGGGCTTCACCCAAACCACTCTTTTGCCCAGCCCTTTGCCCCTCGGTACCGCCCTGTCGAAGGGCGAGGTTTTCGCCTTGAGCGCATCCAGCTTTTTCTTCAGGTCGTTGGTACTCTGCATCGAAAAGCCGGTGCCGACACGGCCGGCATAGTGCAGCTTGCCGCCCTCATGGTAGCCGACCAGCAAGGAGCGCAATCCACGCCCGGTCTTCTCCGACGGCAGGTAGCCGCCGATGACGAATTCCTGGCGCAGCGTGCATTTCGACTTCACCCAGGACAGACCGCGGCCGCTGCGATAGGGCGCGTCGGCGCGCTTGGAAACGATGCCTTCCAGCCCCATGCGGCAGGCGTGCTCCAGCATGACCTTGCCCGGTTCGGCAAAATGGTCGCTGAAGCGGACTGCCGAATTGTCTGGCTGTTTGCCAAGCAAGTCCTGCAAAGTCTGCTTGCGCTCGACCAGCGGCTCTGGGCGCAGGTCTTCGCCGTCGAGACGCATCAGGTCGAAGACGTAATAGAGAAAACGATCCGTGCGGCCGGCCGACAGGTCAGCCTGGAGCAGCGCGAAGGACGAGACGCCGCTGTCCGCCAGCACGACGATCTCGCCGTCGACGATGGCGTCGGTACATTTCAGACGCTTGAGTTCCGCAACAATCGCGCCGCCGATTTTGTCCGTCCAGTCGAGGCCGGTGCGGGTCAACAGCCGCACCTTTGTGCCGGCAAGCTGCGCCTGCATGCGATAGCCGTCGAATTTCACCTCATGCAGCCATTCCTTGCCGGGAGGGGCATCCCTCTGCAGTGTGGCGAGGCATGGTGCGATGAATTCGAGCTGCTTTGCCGCCTTGGCCTTCGCCTTGCTGGTGGGCCGTTTGTTCGAATGCCAGACCCTTGGCTTCTTGCCGTCGGCCGTCTTGCCTTCGCCGACCTCCTCGATCGTCAGGCCCGACTTCACCGACTTTGGCGCCTCCTGCAAAATGTCCTCGCCTGGGCGCGCGGCGGCATCGTCGGATTTGATCAGCAGCCAATTGTCGCGCGTTTTGCCGGGACGCGGCTTCAGCCGCACCAGATGCCAGAGACCGTTCAGCTTGTGGCCGTGCAACTCGAAGCTGATATGGCCCTTTTTCATCGCCTGGGCCGGATCGGTCTCCGGTTGCCATTTGCCTTCGTCCCAGACGATGACCGAGCCGCCGCCATATTCGCCCTTGGGAATGGTGCCCTCGAAGGACGCGTAGTCGATCGGGTGGTCCTCGACATGCACGGCGAACCGCTTTTCATGCGGATCGAGGCTCGGACCCCGTGTTATCGCCCAGCTCCACAGCACGCCGCCATGCTCTAGCCGAAGGTCGTAATGCAGCCGTGTCGCGGCGTGCTTGTGGACGACAAAGATGCCGCCAGCCTCACCTTTCCTGTTGCGAACGACCTTGCCGGCCGGCTCGGCGGTCTTCTTGAAATCGCGCTTGGCATGATACTGCTCAAGGCTGGCCATAACACGCGATCCTATAACGGTTTGGTGTGGCGCCGATTTGCTGTGACGGCTTCGGCTTGGCGACGCCGACACGAGGCCTTGAACGGATAGAAACAGTTTCAGTTCCGGCCCCGCGAAAAAGCGAGGCAAGCCGGGTTGCCCGGCATTGCCTGGATCGAGACTGCTATTCGGCGGCCTGAAGGTTGACCTTGGCTTCCGCAATCTCGGTAAGCTTGCGGTCGATCGCCTGCTCTTCCTTGATATTGTTGGCCAGGACATTGGCGCAGTCGGTGCGGCCAAGCTGCTTGGCCCAGGCGATCAACGTGCCGTAACGGGTTATTTCATAGTGCTCGACCGCCTGCGCGGATGCGATCAGGGCGGCGTCGAGAACGTCCTTGTCATCGATGTCGCCGCTGACTTCATCGGCTTCCTCGAGAATGCCGTCGATAGCCGGACAGTTGACCGTCTTGGCCTTCACGCCATGCAGTTCGAACACCTTCTCGACGCGCTCGATATGGCCCTTGGTCTGGCCGAGGTGCTTTTCAAGGCCGGCTTTCAGCTGCGGGTCGGTCGCCTTGTCGATCATCTTCGGCAGCGACTTCTCGATCTGTTTTTCGGCGTAATAGATATCGCGCAGCGTGTGGACGAAGAGGTCGTCCAGCGTCTTGATGTCTTTCGAAAAGAAACCCATGGCTTTTGCCTTTCCATTGTTCTTGCTGGTTTGGGGTTCCGGCGGCGGTTTCGCTCGGAAGCCGCAGCCTGCTGGGCCGGGTGGGTCCCGGCTCTGGGCGTCAACGTCCGGCGTTCGGACGGGTTCCTGACTTTCCCAAGCAAGCAAGGAAATTTCGCGGCGCTGGCCAAGGCTGAAACAGAAACGCGTCCGAGCGACATCCAAACGAAACATATGTGATGCAAAAGTCACATCGACCGAAATGTCGACGAACTGCATGGAAAGACCCCGAATCAGCCGCATTGCGGCCACGAACCAAGGCCTTTTCGACCAGATATTAACATCGTGTTCACCGACTATTCACGCCTAGACGCTATGATCTCCGCAATTCGGAAGGGACATCCGAAATCGGGACAGGGACAGGTAAAATGAGCTTCTTGACGCACCTCATCGGCTACGCTGCCGCCATCCGCGAATTTGTCGCGCCGACCTACCGGCCGGAGCGCTATTACATGCGCGGCCCTGGCCCCGCTTGCGCACGCCGCAGCCATACGCTCGGCATCAGCGCACACTGATGACGACCATGGAAATCCGTCACGACAGCCGGATCTGCAGGCCGGCCGCCGATCACCGTGCGACGACCTATCGCGTGGAACGTCGTGCGCTCGCCGACAGGCGGCGTGCGACAACACCAAGGTTCTGAGATTCTAGGGACTTTGATCTCGCAGCCGGCAAGCTTAGTGTCGTTTGACACCAAGCAGCCGGGACTCGCGTGACCACCCAGCCAGACAATCCTCCTGAAAAACCCGCCTTCGATGCAAGCCAGCCGTTGATCGTGTTCGACGGCGTTTGCGTGCTGTGCTCGGGCTTCGTGCGCATGGTGGTGGGGCTCGACCGCAAAAGCCGCTTCCGCTTCGCCACGGCGCAGTCACCGCTCGGTGAAGCACTGTTTCGAAATATGGACTGCGGACGGACAGCTACGAGACCAATCTGGCCCTCATCGACGGCGCCGCCTTCACCCGCCTGGACAGGTTCGTTGCCGCCATGGCCGAACGGGGCTGGCGGTGGCGGGCGGCGAAGTCGTTGCTCCTGCTGCCGCGCCCGCTCCGCAACTGGCTCTACGATCGCATTGCCAAGAACCGTTACGCGCTGTTCGGCAGGAAAGCGAGTTGCGAGATCCCTTCCGCCGAGTTGGAGGGGGGGCTGATTGGCTAGGCGCCGAGCTCCAGCAGGTTTTCGCTTTGCCCGATATAGCGGGACCCTTAGCTTTTTGGGGGAGCCGCGATGAAGATCCTCATCGTCGGCGGCTATGGCAGCTTTGGCGGCCGGATCGTCGAACTGCTTGAAAACGAGCCGCGCCTAACCCTGATCGTCGCCGGGCGCTCGCTGGCTAGGGCCGATGCCTACTGCAAGAGCCGCGATCGTGCCGTCGCCCGGATCGTTCCTGCGCTGTTCGACCGCGACGGCGATATCGTCGAGCAACTTTCACCGCTGCGGCCCGATATACTGATCGATGCCAGCGGCCCGTTCCAGGCCTATGGCGAGGGCCGGTACCGCCTGATCGAGGCCTGCATGGACCAGGGCGTCAACTATCTCGACCTCGCCGACGGCTCGGATTTCGTCGCCGGCGTGTCTGCGTTCAATGAGGCGGCGCGAGAGGCTGGTCTTTTCGTGCTGTCCGGGGTCTCCAGTTTTCCGGTGCTGACGGCGGCGGCAGTGCGTCGCCTGTCTGCGGACATGGCTCGGGTCGACCGCATCCGCGGCGGCATCGCGCCGTCGCCGTTTGCCGGTGTCGGCGAAAACGTGATCCGCGCCATAGCCGGCTATGCCGGCCAGCCGGTCACGCTCGTGCGGAACGGTCGTTCAGCGCTAGGCCATCCGTTCACCGACCAGACGCGCTACACCATCGCGCCGCCGGGCCGCCTGCCACTGAGAAATACGCTGTTCTCGCTGGTCGACGTCCCCGACCTGCGCGCACTGGCAGAGCTTTGGCCGGAAGCGAAAACCATCTGGATGGGAGCTGGGCCGGTTCCCGAAGTGCTTCACCGCGCCTTGATCGGGCTTGCCTGGCTGGTGCGCGCGCGAACAGTCCGCTCGCTTTCGCCGCTGGCCCCGCTCATGCAGATGGCGACGAACCGGCTGCGCTGGGGCGAGCACCGCGGCGGCATGTTCGTCGAGGTGGCGGGATCGGACCAGACGGGCGTAGCGGTCACACGATCGTGGCACCTGCTGGCGGAGGGCAATGACGGGCCGCTGATCCCGTCGATGGCGGTCGAGGCGCTGGTCCGCAAGGCGCTGGATGGACATGAGGCGCCGCCTGGCGCGCGGGCTGCCGTGCACGATTTGGAGCTTGAGGATTATGAAGCGCTGTTTGCCAGCAAGACGATCTACACAGGTTTCAGAAACGAACCCGTTGATTTGGACACGCCGCTTTATGCCGCCTTGCTCGGCGACGCCTGGCTAAGCCTGCCGGACGAGATCCGCGCCATGCATGATGGCACGACGACAGCGGAAGGACGGGCGCGGGTCGAGCGCGGAGGTAATATCCTTGGCCGGCTAACGGCCTGGCTGGTCGGGTTTCCGAAGCCGTGCGCCGATATCCCTGTCCGTGTCCGGTTTGAACCCGGCAAGGATGGCGAAACCTGGACCCGGACATTCGGCGCGCACAGTTTTTCAAGCCGACAGTGCGCTGGCCGGGACCGGTCGCAGCGGCTGCTGTGCGAACGCTTCGGCCCGTTGACCTTCGCGATGGCGCTGGTCGCCGAAGATGGACGGCTGACGCTCGCCCTGCGTCGATGGAGCATTTGGGGTCTGCCGCTGCCGCTGTGGCTGTGCCCGCGCTCGACATCCTACGAAACCGTGGAAGACGGCCGGTTCCGCTTCCATGTCGAGATTTCACACCGCTTCACTGGAATCATCGTCCGTTATCGCGGCTGGCTCGAACCTTCGCAGGGCTCCAGCACGGTCGCATCGCCTGCCGCCTTGGCGAGTTCGCGGCAGCCCTGAACCGTGCAGAGCGTCCAGCCTTCACCTGTCGCGCCAGAGGCCGCGAGCACAAGGCGCCGCTGCGGCGCCATCTTTGGTTTATAGATCCACCAACCGTCTCGCAGCACCGAGCCTTCCGGCGGTTCCATGCCGGCGCCCGAGCCCTTGATCCGTGCCTCGACGATTTGCAAGCCGGACGGCATCACCTTCCAGTCTTCCTGCCAATGCGTCTTTTCCACCGAATGCGTCCAGGCGAGCGTGAAGGCGGCGACAGTGAGCGTCACCGTCTTGCCGGCGGCGAGGATACAGAGGCTCATGCGGTGCCGGTGGCTTGCCGCGCACGCCAGCAGTGCCAGCCGATCCAGGCGACAGAGAGCGCCCAGCCGGCTTCGTCGGTGACAGGCAGTGCGGCAACCAGCAGCACGCCGGCGGCGAAGGCGACGAGACGTTCCCACCAGGCCATGCGCCGGGCGAGGAACCCGACGGCGGCTGCGCCCCACAGGGCAATGCCCATGCAGGCCTTGGCGACGATATAGGCGACCTCGACCGGATAACTGAACTGGGCGGCGATCGGACCGGGGTCCTGCAGCATCAGCGCCGGGGTATAGACCGCCATGAACGGCACGACGAAGCCGGCGACGGCAAGCTTGGTGGCCTGGATGCCGATCTTGAGGCCGCTCTCCTTGGCCATCGGCGCGGCGGCGAAGGCGGCCAGCGCCACCGGCGGAGTGAGGTCGGCCATGATGCCGAAATAGAAGACGAACATATGGCTGACCACCAGCGGCACGCCAAGCGACAGCAATGCCGGCCCGGCCAGCGACGAGGTGATGATGTAATTGGGGATCGTCGGGATGCCCATGCCGAGCACCAGGCAGGTCAGCATGGTCAGTACCAGCGACAGGAACAGATTGTTCTCGCCGATGGAGATGATCAAGCCGATGAAGGTGGAGGCGATGCCGGTGAGCGTCAAAGTGCCGATGACGATGCCGACGATGGCGCAGGCGATGCCGACCGGCAGCGCGTTCTTTGCTCCCTCGGCAAGCGAGTCTATGCATATCTGCAGCGTCTCGCGTCCGCCCCTGAATGTGACGCAGGCGACAATTAGCCCAGCGATCACAAAGCTGAGGATATTGACGCCGAACCTCATGAAAGAGGCGGCGGCAAGCCCGAGCGCCAGCCAGAAGACGATGCGGAACGCAAGCGGCCCGATCAGCGCCGCCAGCGGCGTGCCGAGGATGAGCACGATGGTCAGCGCCAGCCCCATGGTGCCGGCGAAGATCGGCGTATAGCCGGCAAACAGCAGATAGATAAGTGCGGCCAGCGGCAGCACCAGCGGCCAATGTCTTCTCACCGCGTCCCACGGATTGGGCAGGTCCGCCTTGGCCATGCCCTGCAGGCCGGCCTTGCCGGCCTCCAGGTAGACCTGCCAGAAGCAGGCGCCAAAATAGAGCAGCGCCGGGATTATCGCCGCCTTGACCACCTCGGCATAGGGAATGTTCAGTGTCTCAGCCATGATGAAGGCGACCGCGCCCATCACCGGCGGCATGATCTGGCCGCCCATCGACGAGGTCGCCTCGACGGCGCCGGCGAAGGCCGAACGAAAGCCGAAGCGCTTCATCAGCGGGATAGTGAACTGGCCGGAGGCAACCACATTGGCGACGCCGGAGCCGGAAATGGTGCCCATCAGCGCCGAGGACAGAACGCAGACCTGGGCCGGGCCGCCGCGCCAAGAGCCGACCAGGCCAAGGGCGAAATCGTTGAACAGCGCGATCATGCCGGCGCGTTCGAGAAAGGCGGCGAAGACGACGAAGATGAAGATATAGGCGGCCGAGACGTAGACCGGCGTGCCGTATATGCCTTCGGTGCCAAAGGCGAAGGTGTCGATGAGCTGGGCGAAATCATAGCCGCGATGGATGAAGGGCGGCGGCAGATGATTGCCGGCGAATGCGTAGGCGAAGAAGATCAAGGCGATCAGAGCAAGCGGCAGCCCCATCAGCCGCCGCGCTGCCTCGAAAACCAGCACGATCAGCACCGCGCCGACGATCAGGTCCGGCGTGGTGAGGAAGCCGGAGCGCCGGATGAGATCGGCATAGAACACCCAATTGTAGAGGCCGGTGGCGAAGCCGAGCAAGCCGAGCGTCCAGAACGCTGCTTTGGCCGGTGTGCTTGTGGCGCGCAGATTGGCGATCAGGCCAAAGCCGAGCAGCAGCAGAAAACCGACATGCATGGCGCGCACCACCTGGCTCGGCAGGCTGCCATAGGCGGCGATGTAGATCTGGAAGATGGAGAAGGCGATGGCGATGAGAAAGGCGGCCTTGCCGGCGAGCCCTTCGCCGAAACCCGGCGGCAGGCCTTCGACCGGGGCTTCGGCGGTGGGGGAAAGAACGGTCGGGGTTTCGGTCATTGGCGGGGTTCCTGGCGGGCGCCCTCCCCCTCGAGGGGAGAGTGCCGAGCGAAGCGAGGCGGGTGGGGTCGGTTCAGGGGCCGCGCACTGCCGCAACGACCCCGCCCGTCCATCCGCCTTCGGCGGCTGTCCACCCTCCCCTCAAGGGGGAGGGAGCGGCCCTACTTCACCAGCCCCTTTTCCTTGTAATACCGCTCGGCGCCGGGATGCAGCGGCACCGGCATGCCGTCGAGCGCCTTGGCGATGTCGATCGTCTTGGCGGCTGCATGGGCGGCGGCGAGCTGGTCGAGATTTTCGAACAACAGCTTGGTCATCTGATAGGCGGTCTCGTCGGAGACGTCGGCGTGGGTGATGAGGAAATTGCCGACGGCGGCGGTCGCGACATCCTCGGTCTGGCCCTCATAGGTGCCCTTGGGAATGGCCACCGAAAGATAGGGCGAGCCGATCTTGGCGACGTCCTCCGCCGGGACGGCGACGACGTTGATCGGCACCGACGTGGCGAGGTCGCGGATCGAGGCGACGCCGAGTCCGGCCGATTGCAGCGTGGCGTCGAGCTGGCGGTTCTTGATCAGCTCGACCGATTCGGCGAAGGGCAGATACTCGACCCGTCCGAGATCCTCGTATTTCAGCCCGGCGGCGGCGAAGATAGCGCGGGCGTTGAGCTCGGTGCCGGAGGCCGGCGCGCCGACCGACAGGCTCTTGCCCTTGAGGTCGGCGAGTGTCTTGATGCCGGACTCTTTGCTGGCAACGATCTGGATGTAGTTGGGATAGATCGCGGCGATGCCGCGCAGCTTGTCGAGCTTGCCCGGATAGCCGGCTTCGGTATTGCCCTCGGCGGCCAGTTTGACGGCATCGCCGAGCGCGAAGGCGATCTCGCCCTTGCCCTGCTGCAGCAGGTTGAGGTTCTCGACCGAAGCTTTCGTCGCCTGCACCTGGGTGCGGGCGCCTTCGATGCCCTTGCCGTAGATTTCCGACAGCGCGACGCCGAGTGGATAATAGACGCCCGAGGTGCCGCCGGTCAGCACGTTGATGAATTCCTGCGCCGTGGCCGACACCGCGCCAAGGCCCAGCGACAGCGCCAGCGCGCCGGCGGCAATAAACTTCGTCCTGAAATTGTACATGTGATTTCCTCCCTGAAATATTTGCCACCGCACGACCCGAGGCGAGTTTAGACAGCGGGCAGGAAATGCCAACCCGCAATTGCGCCGATTAGACCAACGGTCGATGCCGTGGATATGCAGGCTTGCGCGAGATGCCACCCGGGCCGAAAAGATTTTCGCAGCGCCTGTCGAAATCGGGCAACGATGCGCGACATTGGTGCGGCCGGCAACGACGCGGCCTTCGAAACCACGGGAGAAGACCATGCGATACATGCTTTTGATCTACGCAAACGAAGCCGGGATGGCGGCAGCGCCGGCGGATGCGGTGACCCAGATGTCGAGCGCCTATGTCAGCTACACGGAAGCGTTGAAGAAATCCGGAACCTGGCTCGCAGGCGACCGGCTGAAGCCGACGCAATCCGCCACCTCGGTGCGGATAGCCGACGGCAAGACCAACGTGCTCGACGGCCCCTATGCCGACACCAAGGAACAGCTTGCCGGTTTCTACATGATCGAGGCGGAGGACGTCGACGCGGCGATTGCCTGGGCGGCGCGCTGCCCAGGTGCCAGCACCGGCACCGTGGAGGTGCGGCCGATCTGGGAACTGACCATGTGATATCGGAACAGCCCGACATAGCACGGGCGGCGGCGGATGCAGCCGCCCGCCAAAGCTACGGCAAGCTGGTCGCCTATCTCGCCGCGCGCATGCGTGACGTGGCCGGCGCTGAGGACGCGCTGGCCGATGCCTTTGCGGCGGCGCTGGAACGCTGGCCGCAAGCCGGCGTGCCGCAGAAGCCGGAAGCCTGGCTGCTGGCGGTGGCACGCAGACGTAGCGTCGACGCGATCCGGCGGCGGCTGACCAGCGAGGCGGGCCGCGACCATCTCAGGTTGATCGCCGAGGAGATCGAGGCCCGCATGGCCGATGAAGACCTGCCCGACGAGCGGCTGCGGCTGATGTTTGCCTGCGCCCATCCGGCGATCGAGGCTGGCGTGCGCGCGCCTCTGATCCTGCAGACCATTTTAGGCTTCGACGCAGCGACGATCGCCTCGGCCTTCCTGGTGTCGCCGGCAACGATGGGCCAGCGCCTGGTGCGCGCCAAAAGCCGCATCCGCGAGACCGGCATTCCGTTCCGGGTGCCGGAGCGGGCCGAGCTCGGCGAGCGGCTGGATGCGGTGCTGGAAGCGATCTACACCGCGTTTGCCGAAGGCTGGTCCGATCCGGCCGGCACCGAGACACGGCGCCGCAATCTCGCGACCGAAGGCATCTGGCTCGGCCGGCTGGTGGCGTCGTTGATGCCGGATGAGCCGGAAGCGCTCGGCCTGCTGGCGCTGATGCTGTTTGCCGAGGCGCGGCGTGCGGCGCGGCGCAACGCCGCCGGAGACTATGTGCCTTTGGCCGAGCAGGAGCTTGCGCTGTGGGACGGGGCCTTGATTGACGAAGCGGAGACATTGCTGAAGCACGCCGCGGCCAAGGGCGTCGTCGGCCGCTATCAGCTCGAGGCAGCCGTGCAATCCGCCCATACGACAAGGCGGCTGACCGGCCGGACCGACTGGACCGCGATCAAACAGCTCTATGATGCGCTGTCGGTGATTGCCGGCTCGCCGGTGGTATCGATCAACCGCGCGGTGGCCATCGCCGAGGCCGACGGCGCCGCGGCGGGATTGAGCGCACTTGATGGGCTTGGCGACGACAAACGGCTGCATGATTATCAGCCTTATTGGGCCGCCCGCGCGGGCCTCCTGGCCAGGCTCGGCAAAACCCGGGAAGCGGCCGAGGCCTATAACCGGGCGATCGGCCTCGAACGCGATCCGGCCGTGCGCCGGTTCCTGCAGGAACGGCGGGCGGGACTCGCAGCCGAAGAATGAGGTCCGGGAAAGGCCGGAGGTCAGACAAGATCCGATGTTTGGGAGCTAAGGCCGAGCGCAGGCGCCGCCCCTCATTGCCCTGTTCTGCAACGCTGGCGATTGGCGAGGCCGTCTATGAGAGCGCCCCTCGCCCCGTTTACGGGGAGAGGATGCCGGCAGGCAGGTGAGGGGCCGCGCCGGCTTCGACAATTAGCGGGCGATACGGAAGCGCAGGAAACCGCAACCGCAGACCGGCACAAATACCAATATGCCCTAAGCCCCCAGCCCTTCGAACAGGATCGTCGACAGATAGCGCTCGGCGAAGGATGGGATGACGACGACGAGGTTCTTGCCCTTGTTCTCCGGCCGTGAGCCGACGACGATCGCCGCCTGCAGGGCAGCACCCGACGAGATGCCGACCGGGACGCCTTCGAGGCGGGCGACGAGCCGCGCATTGGCAACCGAATCCTCGTTGGAGACCTTGACGATCTCGTCATAGATCGTCGTGTCGAGGATCTTCGGCGCGAAGCCGGCGCCAATGCCTTGGATCTTGTGCGGGCCGGGCTGGCCGCCCGACAGCACCGGCGAGGCTTCCGGCTCGACGGCGACGACATGCACGGAGGGCTTGCGCTGCTTCAGCACCTGGCCGACGCCGGTGATGGTGCCGCCGGTGCCGATGCCGGCGACGAAGATGTCGACCTCTCCATGAGTGTCGTTCCAGATTTCCTCGGCGGTGGTACGGCGGTGGATTTCCGGATTGGCCGGATTCTCGAACTGCTGCGGAATAATGGCGTCGGGCAGCGTCGCGGCCAACTCATCGGCCTTGGCGATGGCGCCCTTCATGCCTTTCGGCCCTTCGGTCAGCACCAGTTCGGCGCCGAGCAGCGCCAGCATCTTGCGGCGTTCCACCGACATCGTTTCCGGCATGGTCAGGATCAGTTTGTAGCCCTTGGCGGCGGCGGCGAAGGCGAGCGCGATGCCGGTGTTGCCCGAGGTCGGCTCGATCAGCGTGGTCCTGCCGGGCGCAATCCTGCCCGATGCCTCAAGCGCCTCGATCATCGAGACGCCGATGCGATCCTTGACCGAGGCGATCGGATTGAAGAATTCGAGCTTGGCCAGCAGATTGGCAACGACGCCCTTTTCATTGGCGAACTTGTCGAGCCGCACCAGCGGCGTGTCGCCGATCGTCTCGGTGATCGAATTGTAGATGCGGCCGCGGCCGGGCACATGCGCGGTGGTGGCGGGCTTGTTCATTGGTTTCGCTCCCAAGAGTTAGGCGGGCAAGAGTCAGACGGGCAAGAGTCAGGCAGCTAATTCTCGACCAGGCAGGATAAAGCCTTCGGCCGCGCAAGATAGTCTGCCGTTTGAAAATATCCGAGTGGGTCGCATGCTGAAAACACACTCGCCCCGGAAAAGCATTCCAGCCGAGGCCAAAGTGACCTATTGCCGGGCGGCGATCGCAGCCGCCGCGCCGGCCATGAAACCGGCGGCGGTGCGGTTCAGCGCCCTCAGCGCGCGCGGCGACGTCAGGAACCCGCGCGCTTTGGCCGCCAGCACCAGATAGGGCACCAGCACCACCAGGAGCACGACGAGCGTGAGCGCCACGAGGATGCCGTAGTCGGCGAGTGTGATGGTCTTCAGATCAACGATGGTCGGCGTGATGGCGAGATAGAAGATCATGGTCTTCGGATTGCCGAGCGTGACGGCGAGGCCCGCAATAAAGCTGGACACCAACCCGCCCCTGCCCTTCTTCGCCTCCACCGTTTCGGACGTGATGCCGCTCGTCCAGAAGCGCCAGCCAAGGAAGGCGAGATAGGCGACGCCCAGCCATTTGATCGCCAGGAAGGCCATGCCGAAGGTCTGCGCGACGAGAGCGAGGCCGAGCACCACGGCGGTGAGATAGGCGAGATCGCCGAGCATCAGTCCGAAGGACATGGCGAGCGCCGAACGAAAGCCGGACCCGAGCGCACGCGCAATAAGCGCGGTCAGCCCCGGGCCAGGGATGGCGGCGGCGATACCGAGGGCCACGCTATAAGCGAGGAATCCGGTGAGGGTCATGGTTTCGGCCTTAGCGCATGACCCCGAAAATCGGAATCGACCTTTTAAGACTGACCTTGTCGCACAAAGGCGGGCAGGCGTGTACTCCCTGAGAGTCGGATTCGATTGCACCAGCGCCGCCGGCCAGGCGAACCCACCGATCAAGTTCCGCTTTGACTGGTCCAGCACACGGAGAGTTGAAGCAATCGACCGTTTGTCTTTCGGGCTCAGTTTCCGGCCGCGTAAAAATCATCATCCAGACGCTTTTCGAGCGCGACGAGATCGGCCGGCAACGGCAGGCCCATGGCGCGCATTTCCCTCAGCTTTTCGCGCAGCTGCTCCTGCACTTCATGCTGATCCTCAGGCTGGTTGATCATCTGCTCGAGCAACAGGCTGATCTGAGCCTTGAATGATTCCAGCGCCATTTTTTTCTCCTTGAGGTCCACCCAAAGCGCGTCGCGGTTGAGGGGTTCCTGCGACTCGCTTTGCTTTCTTGTTTTCATGCATGTCGTTATTCCAAAACCGCTGCTCAACCGAGGGCAGGCTTTTGGGCGACATGCATTACCGCAGCATGCGGGAAATAAGCTGCGCGGTATAGTCGACCATCGGCACGATGCGGGCGTAGTTCAGCCGGGTCGGGCCGATGACGCCGAGCGCGCCGATGACGCGGGCGTCCTTGTCGCGATAGGGCGCCACGACCAGCGACGAGCCGGACAGCGAAAACAGCTTGTTTTCCGAGCCGATGAAGATGCGCACACCGGAGCCTTCCTCGGCAAGGTCGAGAAGCTGGATCAGCCCGTCCTGCGTCTCCAGATCCTCAAACAAATGCCGCAGGAGCTCGATGTCGGCCTGCGCGGTGACATTTTCCAGCAGGTTGGCGCGGCCGCGCACGATGAGACGCGCCGGCAGGCCGCTCTCGGCGCCTGCCCAGACCGCTAGGCCCTTCTCGACCAGATCCTGAGACAGCGTGTCGAGGGCGGCCTTGGTCTCTTCCTTGATGCGGGCGATCTCGATCCGCGCCTCGGCCAGCGTGCGGCCACGGATATGGGCATTGAGGAAGTTTGACGCTTCATGCAATTGCGAGACGGTGATGCCGGCGGGCAGGTCGACGACGCGATTTTCGACGTCGCCGTTCTGCGACACCAGCACGGCCAGCGCCTTGTTCGGCTCGAGCTGGATGAACTCGATGTGCTTTAGCGGCACCTCGTTCTTGGCGGCAAGCACGAGGCCGGCGCCGCGCGACATCCCGGACAGCATCTGGCTGGCTTCGGTGAGCAGATGTTCCAGCGTCGCGCCCGAGCCGGAGGCGCGTACCTGCGCCTCGATGGTGCGGCGCTCCTCGTCGGAGAGGTCGCCAAGCTCCATAAAAGCATCGACGAAGAAGCGCAGGCCGGCCTGGGTCGGCAATCGGCCGGCCGAGATATGCGGCGCATAAATCAGGCCGAGATGCTCGAGATCGCTCATCACGTTGCGGATGGTGGCGGGCGACAGCGACGACGGCAGGATACGCGACAGGCTGCGTGAGCCGACCGGCTCGCCGTCCTTCAGATAAGAATCGACAATGCGCCGAAAGATGTCGCGCGAGCGCATGTCGAGCGACTGGAGTGCGGGCGATTGAAGCGCGGGCGACTGGAGCACTGCCGCCGACTGGGAACCGGGATCGACTGCCTTGGTCATTCGAGCCAAATACCTCCGGCCCAAAGATATAGACTTCGGCCACACCCGCGCAACCGGCCATTTTCCTTTGCGCCCTGCGCCCCATGCGGCTACAAGCCGGCCACGATTCCGAAAAAGATAGGAAAAAAGCCTGAATGCGCCCTTCTAAACGCCAATTCGACGAAATGCGCGCCATCTCCTTCGAGCGCGGCGTCTCCAAGCACGCGGAAGGTTCGTGCCTGGTGAAGTTCGGCGACACCCATGTGCTGTGCACGGCCAGCCTCGAGGAAAAAGTGCCGGGCTGGATGCGCAATTCCGGAAAGGGCTGGGTGACGGCGGAATACGGCATGCTGCCGCGCTCGACCGGCGAGCGCATGCGCCGCGAAGCTTCGGCCGGCAAGCAAGGCGGCCGCACACTCGAAATCCAGCGGCTGATCGGCCGTTCGCTGCGCGCCGTGGTCGATCTGCAGGCGCTCGGCGAGCAGCAGATCACCGTCGACTGCGACGTGATCCAGGCCGATGGCGGCACGCGCACCGCGTCGATCACCGGCGGCTGGGTGGCGCTCCATGACTGCCTGCGCTGGATGGAAGCCCGGCAGATGGCCAGCGTCGCCAAGGTGCTGAAGGACCATGTCGCGGCTATCTCCTGCGGCATCCATGACGGCCAGCCGGTCATCGACCTCGATTATCTCGAAGACTCCTCGGCCGGCACCGACGCCAACTTCGTCATGACCGGCAAGGGCGGCATCGTCGAGATCCAAGGCACGGCCGAGGGCGAGCCTTTCTCGGAAGAGCAGTTCACGGCGCTGATGGAATTGGCCAAGAAGGGCATTGCGCGACTGGTCAGCCTGCAGCAGATGGCCGTGGCGTAGCCCTAAAAATGCCGAGCTTGTCCGCCCCCCTCTGGCCTGCCGGCCATCTCCCCCTGAAGGGGGGAGATCGGATGTCATTTCGGCCTTCGCCAATCTCCAACATCGAAGGGTGCGCGACGACGCAGAAGCTGCCAATCTCCCCCCTTGAGGGGGAGATGGCCGGCAGGCCAGAGGGGGGTGCTTCGTGACTCCCTCTGCAATCCTGGAATCGGCACTATACGTCACAGACCTCGCTGCTGCGGAAACCTTCTACACCGGCGTGCTCGGGCTCGATCTGCTGGGCAAGGTCGACGGCAGGCATCTTTTCTTCCGTTGCGGGGACGGCGTGCTGCTCATCTTCAACGCCGAGGCGACCAAGGTGCCGCCGGCGCCCGATGCCAGACTGAAGGTGCCGCCGCACGGCACTGTCGGCGACGGCCATCTCTGCTTTGCGGCGAGTGCGGACGAGATCGTGCGCTGGAAGGCACATCTTGAGCAGAAGAAAATCGCCATCGAAAGCGAGTTCGAATGGCCGCAAGGCGGCCGCTCGATCTATATTCGCGACCCTTCCGGCAATTCGATCGAATTCGCCGAACCAAGAATCTGGGGCTTCTGATGCATTCGCTTGATGGGCACAGAATTGTCGTTGCTAGCCATAATGCCGGCAAATTGCGCGAATTCGCCGATCTGATGGCGCCATTCGGCATAGAAGCGAAGTCGGCCAAGGAATACGGCCTGCCGGAGCCGGACGAGACCGGCACCACCTTCGAGGAGAACGCCTATATCAAGGCTCTTGCCGCCGCCAAGGCGACAGGCCTGCCGGCATTATCGGACGACTCCGGCCTGTGTGTCGATGCGCTGGGCGGAGCGCCCGGCGTCTACACCGCCGATTGGGCCGAGGCGCCGGACGGTTCGCGCGATTTCGGCATGGCGATGCAGCGAGCGGAAGTGGCGTTGCAGGAAGTCGGCGCGGTCGCGCCTGCGCAGCGCAAGGGCCGCTTCGTCGCCGTCATCTGCCTGGCCTTTCCCGACGGCGCGGCCGAATATTTCCGAGGTGAGGTCGAGGGCACGCTGGTGTGGCCGCCGCGCGGCGAACTCGGCTTCGGCTACGACCCGGTGTTCGTGCCGGACGGTTTCGAAAAGACCTTCGGCGAGATGACCGCAGAGGAAAAACATGGCTGGAAGCCCGGCCAGCCGACGGCATTGTCGCATCGCGCCCGCGCCTTCCAGAAATTCGCGCAAGCCAGACTGGATTTGGCACGATCGGCTGTGAAATGACCATGCTGCTTGACCGCAGCCCCGGCTTCGGCGTCTACATCCACTGGCCGTTCTGCGCGGCCAAGTGCCCCTATTGCGACTTCAACAGCCATGTCCGCCACCAGCCGGTCGACCAGGAGCGTTTTGCGCGCGCCTTCGAGGCCGAGCTTGCGACGATGCGCCACCGCACCGGACCGCGCGAGGTGACCAGCATTTTTCTCGGCGGCGGCACACCGTCGCTGATGAAGCCGGAAACCGTGGCGACGGTGCTGGACGCGGTGGCGAAGAACTGGACGGTGCCCGCCGGCATCGAGGTGACGCTGGAAGCCAACCCCTCCTCGGTCGAGGCCGAGCGCTTTCGCGGCTACCGGGCGGCGGGCGTCAACCGCGTGTCGCTCGGCGTGCAGGCGCTGAACGACAAGGATCTGCGCTTCCTCGGCCGCCTGCACAATGTCGACGAAGCGCTGCATGCGATCGGCCTAGCACGTGAGATCTTTCCGCGGCTGTCGTTCGACCTGATCTACGCACGGCCCGGCCAGACACCTGAAGCGTGGCAGGCGGAGCTCGAACAGGCTATCAGCCACGCCGCCGACCATCTGTCGCTCTATCAGCTGACCATCGAGGAAGGCACGCCGTTCCACGCGCTGCATGCGGCCAAGAAATTCGCCGTTCCCGACAATGATCTTGCCGCCGATCTCTACGCGTTGACGCAGGAGATCACCGCCGCGCATGGACTTCCGGCCTACGAGATTTCCAACCACGCCAGGCCTGGTGCGGAAAGTCGGCACAATCTGACCTATTGGCGCTATGGCGAATATGTCGGCATCGGTCCCGGCGCGCATGGCCGCTTCGTCGAAAACGGCCGCCGCGTGGTGACGATCGCCGAAAGAATGCCGGAAACCTGGGCCAATCTGGTCGAGGCCAAGGGCCATGGCATCACTGGCGGCGAGACCCTGACGCGCTCGGAAGAGGCCGACGAGTTCCTGCTGATGGGGCTGAGGCTGACTGAGGGCATCGACCTCTCCCGTTACGAAGCGTTTTCCGGCCGCGGCCTCTCGACGGCACGGCTGTCAGTGCTGCAGGGCGAGGGGCTGGTCGCGCCGATCGGCAATGCCCGCCTGCGCGCCACTCCGGCCGGCATGATCGTGCTCGACGCCGTGGTGGCGGATCTGGCGCGGTAGAGCGCCATGCCTTCGTCATTAAGGGGCGGAGCAGGAGTGCAGACCCTTTGATGGGGAAGGGGACAGCGCGCCCTCTGGGCCGAGGAATTAGGCGTCGTGTTTGTGGCGGCCCTTGGCGTGGTCTTTCTCGGCGTCCGCCTCACCGGAGCGTGCCGGCTTGGCGTCGCCCTTGTCGCGGCGGGCGCGGTGTTGATCGCTCATCGGGTGTGGGGGCGCTCCGTTGCGGGAGCTTTTCGTTTCAAGGCGGGTGATGAAAATGTCGAAGCGATTGGGCATCGTCTGGTCAGTGCTCCATCGTGCTGCCGGTGCCGGTCGAAGGCTTGATTTCCAGGTCGGTTGCCTTTGAAGGACGACGCTTTCGCGGCTTTTTGGCCAAGCCGGCGCCGGTTTTGGCAGGCTGACCCTTGTCCTTTCGCGCGGCAAAGCGCTTGCGCCCTGCATAGTAGGGTTCGAAAACGTCCTGTATCTTAAGACTGTCCATCCTGCTCCTCCCGAGATCAGGGGTAAATCCGCCGGGCATGGTTTCGTTCCGTACTGTGGCGAAGGCATGGCGAGTGCTTCACTTCGGCACGGGTTTTGCAACCGAGCGTGAGCCGTGCCAAACAGGGCCGAATGCATTCAAAGTGTCAGAGCCTATTCAAAGTGTCAGAGCCTGACGGGGGACACCGGTGACCGGCGAGTTGGCAAGACGCAGCTATGTGATCGGCCAGACCGAAATACCAGCCCGGCCGCTCGCGCCGGCGCTCTATCTGGTGGCGACGCCGATCGGCAATCTCGCCGATATCACATTACGCGCGCTTGAAACGCTCGCCGCCGCCGATATCGTTGCCTGCGAGGACACGCGTGTCAGCCGCGTGCTGCTCGACCGCTACGGCATCCGCCGCCGCACCACTGCCTATCACGAGCACAATGCCGCAGAGGCCGGCCCAAAACTGATCGCAGCCTTGCTGGCCGGGCAGAGCGTGGCGCTGATCTCGGACGCCGGCACGCCGCTGATCTCCGATCCCGGCTACCGGCTGGTCGGCGAAGCGCTCGACCAAGGCATTCGTGTCGTGCCGATCCCCGGCCCGTCGGCGCCGCTTGCGGCGCTGACGGCATCAGGCCTGCCCTCCGACGCCTTTCTGTTTGCCGGCTTCCTGCCGGTGAAGACTGGACAGCGGCTGGCGCGGCTGGAGGCGCTTAAAACCGTGCCGGCGACGCTGATCTTCTTCGAATCGCCGCGCCGGCTGGCCGAGACGCTCAGTGCCATGGTCGTGGCGCTAGGCGGTGAGCGCAGGGCCGCGATCGGCCGCGAGCTGACCAAGACCTTCGAGGAAATGCGGACTGGCACCTTGCAGTCGCTCGCCGATCATTACGCGGCGGCCGACACGCCGAAGGGCGAGATCGTCATCTGCGTCGGCCCGTTGGAAGCGACCGCCGACGAACCGGCCGACATCGACCGGCTGCTGCTTTCGCTTGCCGCCGAAATGCCGGCCTCCAAGGCGGCGGCGGAAGCCGCCAAGATGACCGGCGGCCAAAAGCAGGCGCTTTACCGGCGGCTGCTCGAACTCAAGGACACAGGGAAGAACCGGGACGCCGGGAAGGACGGCGATGGCTGAACGCCCGGTCGCCAGCCGCCAGCGGGCCTATCGGCGCGGCCACCGCAGTGAGTGGCTGGCGGCGGCGGCATTGATGGTAAAAGGCTACCGGATCCTGGCGCGCCGCCACCGCACGCGGTTCGGCGAGATCGACCTGATCGCGCGGCGCGGCGACTTGGTGCTGATCGTCGAGGTGAAAGCGCGCCGCACACTGATGGAAGCGATGGAGGCTATCGCTTACGAATCGGAGCGCCGCATCGAAAGCGCCGCCGATCTCTGGCTGTCGCGCCAATCCGACTATGGAAGATTGTCGGTTCGCTTCGACATGGTCGCGGTGCTGCCGTGGCGCTGGCCGGTGCATGTTGAGAATGTTTTTTACGGGCGGAATTAGGTGCGCCGTCCCCCAACGAACAGCGCTGCCAGGCCGACGGTGCCGACGGGGGCACCTATTGGGCCGTTTGCCAGTCGTGCTCCTTCACCGCCTTGGCAAAAGCCGAGACAACAGGTGAAGGCAAGCGGTCGGCCACTGAAACGAGCGACACCTCGCGTATGATTTCAGGGTCGACGACGGGCCTGTGACAGACACCGGGATGGCTGGCCGAGTACTCCGCGATGAAGCAGACGCCCATGCCCGCAGCGATCATCGCCAGAATCCAATCCTCGCGCTCGCTGCGGAAGGCGCTGCGGATATCGAAGCCGATATTCCGGCATAGCCCGTCTATGTGATCGCCATATTCGCAATTGATGCGCTCAAGATAGGCTTCGCCACGGACGTCGGTAAGATGAAGCGTATTGCGCATCTCGAAAGGATGGCCGGTCGAGAAGGCGAGCCCGAAGCGCTCCCGGTAAACAGGATCCGCCTTCAGACCATGGCCGAAGGGTTCGGGCCTGGCCAGCAGGGCGACGTCAAGCTTGCCCTCCATCAGAAGGTCGGTGAGATGGCTTGCCGGGCCCTCGATCACTGTCACTTCTATGCCTGGATAGCGCTCTCGAAAGATATTGAGGAAGCCGATGAAGCGCAGCGGGCCTATGGTGCACATCACACCGAGCGTCAGCGACGCGGTTTCCAGAGAGAGGAAGCTCCTGGCTGTCCTCTTCGCAGTCTCCGAACGCCGGAAAACTTCGTCCAGATGGGTCCGCATCAGACAGCCAAAATCGGTGAGCCGGACGCGAGTTTTCTCGCGGTGGAAAAGATGGCCGCCAAGTTCCGCCTCCAGCTTCTGTATGGCCCGCGTCAGCGCAGGTTGGCCGACGTGAACGAGGTCCGCCGCGCGATGAAAGTTGAGAGTCTCGCTGGCCGCCAGAAAATAGCGGATTTCGTGCATCTCCATGAAACGCCCCCTCGCCGATGTCTCGTGTGCATCGTCGCGATGATAATTCGGCATTATCCGCCGCCCTCACGCTCAAGTAAACTTCACCAGCCTTTATGGCAGCTTGGCCGCTGCTGGAGCCGATCTGAACCAGGATCGGGCGTCACCGAACGCGGTTGGAGAGCCCAAAGGGAGATTCCGATGCCTGAAGCGAGTCAGGAAAAGTTGGACGCATTCTTGGGGAAAATGGTCGGCGATCTCGGTGCGATCGCTACGGGCGCGGGGGTCTTGCTGGGCGACAGACTCGGCCTGTTCAAGGCATTGCGCGAAGGTGGCAAGATGACGGCGGCCGAACTTTCGACACGCACCGGCACCCAGGAACGCCTTGTAAGGGAGTGGCTTTCCGGGCAGGCGGCGGCGGGCTACGTCGACTACGATGAAGCCAAGGACGAGTTCTATCTCAACGCCGAGCAGGAGCTGGTGTTCGCCGATGAGGATAGCCCGGCCTTCATGGCTGGCGCATTCGAGGTCCTATCCGCGCTATGGCTCGACGAAGAAAAGGTGAGGCAGGCATTCCAGTCCGGTAAGGGCGTTGCATGGCACGATCATAGCGCGTGTCTGTTTCGCGGTACGGAACGGTTCTTCCGTCCAGGCTATAATGCCAATCTGATCGACTCCTGGCTGCCGGCCCTGGAGGGCGTAGTCGAGAAGCTCGAACGCGGCGTCGAGGTCGCGGATGTCGGATGCGGTCATGGCGCATCGACCGTGCTCATGGCACGTGCTTTCCCCAATTCGCGCTTCGTCGGCTTCGATTATCACGCCCCTTCGATCGAGCGCGCCCGCAAGGCCGCCGAGGAAGCCGGCGTCGGCGCCAACACGCGCTTCGAGGTCGCGGCCGCCAAGACCTATCCCGGCACCTATGACCTCGTCGCTTTTTTCGATTGCCTTCACGACATGGGCGACCCGGCGGGCGCCGCCACCCATGTCCACGGGTCGCTCAAACCGGATGGCACGTGGATGATCGTCGAGCCGTTCGCGCATGATCATCTAGCGGCGAACCTCAATCCCGTCGGACGCGTCTACTATGCCGCTTCCACGTTCGTGTGCACGCCCGCGTCCCTGTCGCAGGAAGTCGGGCTCGGGCTTGGCGCCCAGGCCGGCGAGGCGAGGCTACGCCAGGTGGTGACCGGCGGCGGCTTCAAGCGATTCCGTCGCGCCACGGAGACGCCGTTCAACATGGTGCTGGAGGCCCGCCCCTAGCGCGGCCGTCGATAGAAATTGCAGCTCAAAGGGATCGGAGGAAGCTATCGCCCTCCATGATCGCCATTCTCGACAGGTTCCGTGATCTGCTTGAAGACCTCGGTGGCGATCTCGGCGTGACGGACCCGTCTCGGGGCTGGTTGTTGCGGGAGTGACTTAAGGAGCCCAATCAGCGATGGCTGAAGGGCGATAAACTAACTGTGCCGCCTTACCCCCAGACGAAAAGCGCCGCCAGGCCGACGGTGCCGATGACCAGCCGCCACCAGCCGAACAGCGAATAGCCGTGGCGCGAGACGTAGTTGAGCAGGAATCGCACGACGATAAGCGCCGCGACGAAGGCCGCCATGAAACCGGCGACGATTATGGGCAGATCGGCGCTGGTCAGCACATTGCGGTTCTTGAAAAGGTCGAAGGCGAAGGCGCCGACCATCGTCGGCATGGCGAGGAAGAAGGAGAATTCCGCAGCCGCCCGTTTGTCGACGCCCAGAAGCAGCGCGCCGACGATCGTCGAGCCGGAGCGCGATGTGCCGGGGATCAGCGAAAGGCACTGGAACAGTCCGATCTGCAGATAGAGCCTGAGCGGAAACCGCTCGACGTCATGGTAGAGCGGCTTCGGCTTGAACCGATCCACCCACAGCAGGACGACGCCGCCGATGATCAGCATGACGCAGATCAGCCTCGGCGATTCAAACAGCACCGTCTTGATGAAGCCATGCGCCAGGGCGCCGATGACGGCCGCCGGCAGGAAGGCGACGAGGATGCCGAGGACGAAATGCCGCGTCACCCGATCACGCGGCAGATCCACCAGCATCTGCCACAGACGATGGAAATAGACGCTGAGGATAGCCAGTATGGCGCCGAGCTGGATCAGGATCTCGAAGGCCTTGCCGGTCGAATGGAAGCCGAGAAAATGGCCGGCAAGCAGGATATGGCCGGTCGACGAGACCGGAATAAACTCGGTCATGCCCTCGATCATGCCGAGCAGCAGCGCTTCGACGATGGTCTGGCTTTCCATGTAAACCTCGGAGTTCGAGTGAGGGCTTTGAAGAACGGCTTGCTTGTCATGGCGCGGAACTCCTCCTATAGGTCGCAGCACCCTGACGGTCCTCTGAATCGGGGCGGCCCTTTGAACCGGGCAGCCCTCTGAATCGGGGCGGCCAAGACTTACCGGCGCAGCCGGCGATTTGCCAGTGCGCTCTATTATCGCGGGACCATGCTGACGCTTTTCCACCACCCGATGTTCGCCACCTGCCGCTTCGTTCGCCTCGCTTTCGGCGAGTATGGAGAGGAGCTGGCGCTGATCGAGGAAAAGCCGTGGATGCGGCGCAAGGAGTTCCTGGCGCTGAACCCGGCAGGCACGCTGCCGATCCTGCTTGCCGAGGGCGACGTGCCGATCGTCGGCGCCATGGTCATCGCCGAATATCTCGACGAGACGCGCGGCGTGCTCAAGCGCGACAAGCGGCTGTTCGCCGAGGACCCGATGGGGCGCGCCGAAATCCGCCGGCTGACCGACTGGTATCTCAGCAAGGCTGATGGCGAGGTGACGCGGCATCTGGTGCGCGAGCGCGTGCTGAAGCCGGTCATGCCGGAAACGGCGGGCGGCGGTTCGCCAGATTCGGCGGCGATTCGTGCAGCGCGCGCCAATATCCGGCAGCACATGAAATATACCAACTGGCTGGCCGGCACACGCCATTGGCTGGCCGGCAACAAGGTCACCTATGCCGACCTCGCGGCTGCGGCTGCTCTGTCCGTGCTCGACTATCTCGGCGAGATCGACTGGCGTGAACATGCTGCCGCGCGCGAATGGTATGCACGGGTGAAATCACGGCCATCGTTCCGGCCGCTTTTGTCCGACCGGGTACGCGGCCTTTCGCCGGTGTCACATTATGCGGACCTCGATTTCTAGAGCGCAAAACCTGCGCGCGCTGATCGACCGCGAGGCTCGGCGCGCCGGTTTCGATGCCGTTGCCGTCACCACGCCAAATGCCATCCCGCAGGCGCCGGCCAGGCTGGCCGAATTCGTCGCCGACGGCTTTCACGGTTCGATGGGCTGGATCGCCGAGACACTCGAGCGCCGCGGCGAGCCGACGGCACTTTGGCCCGAAGTTCGCTCCATCATCGTGCTCGCCATGAACTATGGCCCCGACCACGACCCGCGCGCGGTCCTAGTGAAGCGCGAGCGCGGCGCGATCTCCGTCTATGCGCAGAACCGTGATTATCACGACGTGATGAAAGGCCGCCTGAAAGAGATCGCCGGCAAGATCGCGGCCCGCGCCGGCGGCGACGTTAAAGTGTTCGTCGATACTGCTCCGGTGATGGAAAAGCCGCTGGCAGAAGCCGCCGGCCTCGGCTGGCAAGGCAAGCACACCAATCTGGTCAGCCGCGAGCACGGCTCCTGGCTGTTCCTCGGCACCATCTTTACGACGGCCGAGCTTGTGCCCGATACGCCCGAGGACGACCATTGCGGCTCGTGCCGCGCCTGTCTCGACGCTTGTCCGACCGACGCCTTTCCGGCTCCCTACCGGCTCGATGCGCGACGCTGCATCTCCTATCTCACCATCGAGAACAAGGGCCCGATCCCGCATGAGTTCCGGGAAAAAATCGGCAACCGCATCTATGGCTGCGACGACTGTCTCGCCGCCTGCCCGTGGAACAAGTTTGCCCAGGCGGCATCCGAGGCAAAGCTCGTCGCCCGCGCGGACTTGCGCGAACCGCCGCTCGCCGATCTCTTAGCGCTCGATGACGCTGCTTTCCGGTCGTTCTTCACTGGTTCGCCGATCAAGCGGATCGGTCGCGACCGCTTTGTCCGCAATGTGCTGATCGCCGCCGGCAATTCCGGCGAACCCTCGCTCGGCAACGCCGTGTGCGCGCTGCTCAGCGATGCCTCGCCTCTGGTGCGTGGCGCGGCGGTATGGGCGCTGTCGCGGCTTGTGCCAGAGACCGAATTTGCCAAATTTGCGAGCTCTGCACTGAAAGCAGAAGGTGACGAGGCCGTGCGACGCGAATGGCGCCTGGCGCTGGCAAATCAAATCGAGGCGCATGCATGAGCCAGAAGCAGACCTTCATTTTCGGCGCCGGCTATTCGGGCAAGGCATTTGCCCGCGCCAACAGGGATGCCGGCACGATCCTTGGCACGACACGCGCGTCGGAGAAATTCGAAGCGCTGCTGCGGGCCGGAATCCAGCCGCTGCTTTTCGACGGCGCGCTGACACCCGAAATCAGCGACGCGCTCAAAAAAACAACCCATCTCGTCGTCTCGGTGGCGCCGGAAGAGGCCGGCGATCCAGTGCTGAATGCGGCGCGCGGGACAATCGCGGCGGAGATGCCGGCGCTCGAATGGATCGCCTATCTCTCCACCGTCGGCGTTTATGGCGACCACGGCGGCGGCTGGGTCGACGAGACCGCCGAATGCCGGCCGCTGTCGAAGCGCTCTATGCTGCGTGTCGCCGCCGAGCAGGACTGGCTGAAACTGGGTCGGGACATCGGCCGGCCGGTGGCGATCCTGCGGCTTTCCGGCATTTACGGGCCGGGCCGCAATGCCCTGGTCAATCTGGAAGACGGCACCGCGCGGCGGCTGGTCAAGCCGGGCCAGGTGTTCAACCGCATCCATTGCGACGACATTGCGGGGGCGCTCTGGCATCTGCTCAAGGACAATCGCGGCGGCATCTTCAACGTCACCGACGACCTGCCGGCGCCGCCGCAGGACGTCGTCGCCTATGCCGCGGGGCTGATGGGCGTCACACCGCCACCCGAAATTCCGTTCGAGACCGCCCAGCTTTCGCCGATGGCGCGGTCCTTCTATGGCGAGAACAAGCGTGTCGCCAACACGGCGATCAAGGCTGCCGGCTATCGCTTCCGCTTTCCCGACTACCGGGTGGCCTTCGACCATATCTGGGCTGAGGGCAACTGGCGCGACGGCGAGGCGCGCAGCCCGATGAAGCGGTCGTGATCGAAACCGCGCGCCGGGCGTGATATGATTCGACTAAATCGCAGAGGGGTTCTGCCTCATGAAAACGTTGAAGCGATCATTGCCCGGTAGAACGCTGCTGCTAAAGCGCGTCGCAACGCGCTTTAGATCTCTGTCGATGCATGTCGTTGTCCAAAAACCGCTGCGCACTTTTGGGCGACATGCATTAGCAGCGCTCGCCGTTCTCGCCCTGGCAGGGCTTGCAGCACGACCTGCAGCGGCCGAAGAGCTTGCGAAAAACCTGTTCGGCGCCAAAAAGCTGCCGGCCGTTGCTGCGCCGCAATCGATCGGCTTTTATTCCAAGGGCTGCTTTGCCGGCGGCGTCGCCATTCCCCTGGACGGCCCGAAATGGGAGGTGATGCGGCCTTCGCGCAACCGCCGCTGGGGCCATCCGACAATGATCGCGCTGATCGAGAAACTGTCGCGCGACGCCGCGGCCGACGGCTGGCCCGGCCTGCTGGTCGGCGACATTTCGCAGCCGCGCGGCGGCCCGATGCTGAGCGGCCATGCCTCGCACCAGATCGGCCTCGACGCCGACATCTGGCTGACGCCGATGCCCGACCGCAAGCTTTCGCTCGAGCAGCGCGAAAACATGAGCGCCACCTTGCTTGTCGATGAAAAGAACCACCTGGTGAAAGATGCGCTCTGGGTGCCGGCGCATATGCGGCTCCTGAAGCGCGCGGCAAGCTACGCGGAAGTCGAGCGCATCCTGGTCAATCCCGGCATCAAGAAGAAGCTCTGCGACACGGTGAAAGGCGACCGCGCATGGCTGCGCAAGGTCAGGCCGTTCTGGGGCCACGACTATCACTTCCACATCCGCATCGGCTGCCAGCCCGGCTCGCCCAATTGCAAAGCGCAGGAAAACACGGCGCCCGGCGACGGCTGCGACCAGTCGCTGGCCTGGTGGTTCACGGAGGAACCGTGGCGTCCCAACAAGAACCCGGATAGGCCGAAAGCGCGCGACCTGATGACCATGGCGAGCCTGCCCGCAGCATGCCAGGCGGTGCTCGATGGGCCAGATCCGGCTTCGGCGGAGGCGGTCACCTATTATGGCGACGGCGTGCCGGTCGCGGCTGCACCCGTTCTCATGACGGCTCCGGCGCGGGCATCCGCAAGCGGCGGAGCAGCGCTTCCGGCCTCGGTCAACGCCTTCGCGGCAACGCCGGAGATCGGCATTCCGCTGCCGCGGCCGCGACCGGGGAACTGAGGCCAGGATAATCGCCTCGACTTCCGCTGATGTTGGCGACGACCAACTGTTGGGGTCGGCGCCGCCCCTCATTGCCCTGCCCGTCCTCCGCAGCAGCTGCGGAGGGTGGACCGGGCATTTCTCCCCGTATAGTGACGAGGAGAAAGGGGCTGGCCGCTGCCTTGGCGCCGTTCTTGCATCGTTGGAGATTAGCGAACCATCGATGAAAGCGCCCCCTCTCCCCGTCACTATACGGGGAGAGGATGCCGGCAGGCAGGTGAGGGGCAGCGCCAACGCTGAATGGGGCAAGGACGAAATTCGGACCTGAAGTGATTGCACCGGAACTGACTCTGAAGCGACTTTCCCTTTCCCGGGTCATGCGCTAGTCAACGAAAGAACGGCGGAACGCCACTGGGAACCGGGACGGACGAGAGCATGCCAGGCGACGACGACACAGCGCTGCAGTTTCCGGTCCTGATCGGCGACATTGGCGGCACCAATGCGCGCTTTTCGATCGTGCTCGACGCGAACTCGGTACCAACCGAACCGCAGATCGTCCAGACCGCCAATTTCAACACGATCGACGAGGCGATCCAGGCGGCGGTGCTCGACCGCTCGTCGGTCCGGCCCAACTCCGCGGTGCTGGCGGTGGCCGGTCCGGTCGATAGCGACGAGATCCCGCTCACCAACTGTCCGTGGATCGTCAAGCCGCGAAAGATGTTTGCCAGCCTCGGCCTCAGCGACGTCGTGGTGCTCAATGATTTCGAGGCGCAGGCGCTGGCCGTCGTGGCGCTCGGCGAAGAGCATATGGAAAAGATCGGCGGCGATGCGCCGGAGCCCAATGCCGGACGGGTGGTGCTCGGTCCCGGAACCGGGCTTGGCGTCGCCGGCCTGGTCCACGCGCTGAACCACTGGATTCCGGTGCCCGGCGAGGGGGGACACATGGACATCGGGCCGCGCTCGCCGCGCGATTTCCAGGTCTTTCCGCATATTGAGAAGCTCGATGGCAGAATCTCCGGCGAACAGATTTTGTCCGGACGCGGCCTGGTCAATGCGTATCGGGCGGTGGCCAAGGCGGACGGCAAGCCGACGCCTTTCACCACGCCGGCCGAGGTCACCGCCGCGGCATTGGCCAAATCAGATCCGGTGGCCGAGGAAGCGCTGTCGATGTTCGTCACCTGCCTGGGGCGCACCGCCGGCGACCTTGCGCTGGTGTTCATGAGCCGCGGCGGCGTCTTCCTGACCGGCGGCATCGCGCAGAAAATCCTGCCGGCGCTGAAAACCGGCAATTTCCGCGCCGCCTTCGAGGACAAGGCGCCGCACAGCGAGCTGATGCGCACCATGCCCGTCTATGTGATCACCCATCCGCTGGCAGCGCTTTCCGGCCTTGCCGCCTATGCCAGAAACCCGTCGCTGTTCGGCGTCCAGACCGCCGGGCGGCGCTGGCGGGCCTAGATGACGACAGAAGCCGCGGCGAAGTTTTGCCGGCCTCTGCCATAGGCAAGCCGCCGCCGGGGCGCTAAGAGGATTGCCGAATTGGCCCGGCCGCGGAGCCGAACCGACATCACGGAACGATCCCGACTTGAACCAGTCGCCAAACCACCAAGCCAAAGCCCGGCCCGGCCAGATCGTGGCGGTGATCCGCCGCATCATCGCCGAGAATAGCCGCGACTATCGCTGGTATTATGTTCTGGCGGTTCTGTGCCTGGTGACGGTTGCGGCCACGACTGCCTTCACCGCCTGGATCATGAAGGATGTCGTCGACCAGATCTTCTATGAGCAGCGCGGCGATCTCATCGCGCTGATCTGTCTATCGATCCTGGGCGCCTTCATGCTGCGCGGGCTGGCCACCTACGGCCAGGCGGTGACGCTGGCCAGGATCGGCAACAATCTGGTGGCCCGATACCAACGCCGCATCTTCGCTCACCTGATGAAGCTCGGCATCGGTTTCTTCAACGACACGCGCTCGGGACGGCTGGCCGCCCAGATCAACGAGAACGTCAACGGCATCCGCGACCTGCTGTCGATGACGCTGACATCAGTGGCACGCGACGCCGTATCGCTGGCCGCGCTGATCGGCGTCATGATCTGGCAGGATCCGATGCTGTCCCTGATGTCGCTGCTGATCGGGCCGCCGCTAATCTACACCGTCGTCTACCTCACCCGCAGGATAAGACGCGCCACGCGCGAAGCCGTGCAGATCAACTCGCGGCTGATCGGCGCCATGCAGGAAGCAACGCAAGGCATCGCCATCGTCAAGGCGTTTACGCTGGAGGACGAGCTGTCGCGCCGCGTCAGCGGCCTTGTCGACGGTGCCGAGCAACGGGCAAACCGCATCGCCCGCGTGTCGGAACGATTGACGCCGATCTCCGAAATGCTGGCCGGCTTCGCCGTCGCCGGCGTCATCGCCTATTCAGGCTATCGGGCGGCCGTCGGCGGCCAGCCGCCTGGCGCCGTCTTTGCCTTCATCACCGCATTGCTGCTCGCCTACGACCCGGCCCGGCGGCTGGCGCGCATGCAGGTCGGCATGGAACGGGCGCTGGTCAATGCACGCATGATCTACGAGCTGCTCGACCTCGAGCCGCAGCAAGGCGACGCGGCCGGAGCGGCCGAAGCGAAGATCACCAGGGGCGAGGTGCGTTTCAACAATGTGTCGTTCGGCTATGTCGCCGACGCTCCGGTGCTGCAGGATCTCAGCTTCGTCGCCGCCGCCGGCAAGATGACGGCCATCGTCGGCGCCTCGGGCGCCGGCAAGTCGACGCTGGTGGCGCTTCTGCAGCGTTTCCACGATGTCGAGGCGGGCAGCATCGAGGTCGACGGCCAGGACATTTTAGAGGTGACCAAGCAGTCGCTGCGCCGCTCCATCGCCTATGTCTCGCAGCAGCCCTATCTGTTCGAAGGCACCATTCGCGACAATATCCGCTACGGGCGGCTGAGCGCCAGCGACGCCGAGATCGAACTGGCCGCACAACAGGCCGAGGCCGATGGCTTCATCCGCCAGCAGCCGCTAGGCTATGACACCCCTGTCGGTGAAGGCGGCCTGACGCTATCGGGCGGCCAGCGCCAGCGCCTGTCGATCGGCCGCGCCATCGTGCGGGAGGCGCCGATCCTGCTGCTCGACGAGGCGACCTCGGCGCTCGACAACGAGGCCGAAGCGCGCGTCCAGCAGGCGCTGACCCAGGTTATGCAAGGGCGCACGACCATCGTCATCGCGCACCGGCTGTCGACGGTGGTCAATGCCGACCACATCATCGTGCTAGAACAGGGCCGGCTGGTCGAACAAGGCACGCATGCCTCGCTGATGGCCGACCCGCATAGCGTATATGCCCGGTTCCACCGGGTGCAGGGCAACAAGGGGCTGGGGCTTGTCGACGACGGCAAGCCAATCCAAACTCCGCTGCGGCGCGCGAAAAAAGCGATTGGGAGAGATTTATGAGCGGTACGGCCACAAACGACCCCCCCGTCAATGAAATGGGCCTGGTGGTGGTCGGCGCGGCCGGCCGCATGGGCCAGGCGCTGATCCGCGCCATCCACACCATACCGGGGGCACGCGTCGCCGGCGCGATCGAGCGGCCCGGCTCGCCACATCTCGGCAAGGATGCCGGCGAGCTTGGCGGCATCGGCACTATCGGCGTGGCGATCGGCGACGACCCGCTACCGGCCTTCGCCAGGGCCGACGGCGTACTCGATTTCACAAGCCCGGCGGCGACTGTCGAATTCGCCGGCTATGCGGCGCAGGCGCGCATCGCCCACGTCATCGGCACCACCGGCTGCTCGGCGGACGACAATGCCAAGATCGCCGCGGCGGCGCGCCATGCTACGATCGTGAAGTCAGGCAATATGAGCCTCGGCGTCAATCTGCTGGCGGTGCTGGTGGAGCAGGCGGCGCGCGCGCTCGATGCCGACGATTTCGACATCGAAATCCTCGAAATGCATCACCGGCACAAGGTCGACGCGCCCTCGGGAACGGCGCTCCTGCTCGGTGAAGCCGCCGCCACTGGGCGCGGCATCGATCTTGACGGGAGCAGCGTGCGGTCGCGTGACGGCCACACCGGCGTTCGAAAGGCGGGCTCGATCGGCTTCGCCACGCTGCGCGGCGGCTCGGTGGTCGGCGACCATTCCGTGGTGCTGGCCGGCACCGGCGAGCGCATCACGCTCGCCCATCACGCCGAGGACCGGGCGATCTTCGCCCGCGGCGCAGTCAAGGCAGCACTGTGGGCGCGCGGCAGGAAGCCGGGACTGTATTCGATGCGGGACGTGCTCGGACTCGTCTGAGACGATCTGATCCACAAACTGAAGGAGCAAAAATGTCGGGAACTCTCGTGCTCGTGCGCCATGGCCAGAGCGAATGGAACCTGAAGAACCTTTTCACCGGCTGGCGCGATGTCGACCTGACCGATCTGGGCCACGCCGAGGCCAAGGAGGCGGGCGCCAAGCTGAAGGCGCGCGGCATGAAGTTCGACATCGCCTTCACGTCGTCGCTGATCAGGGCGCAGAAGACCTGCCAGCATATTCTCGACGCCGTCGGCCAGAGCGATCTCGAGACGATCCGCGACCAGGCGCTGAACGAGCGCGACTATGGCGACCTCTCCGGCCTCAACAAGGACGACGCGCGCCAGAAATGGGGCGAGGAGCAGGTGCATGTCTGGCGCCGCTCGTACGACGTGCCGCCGCCCGGCGGCGAAAGCCTGAAGGACACCGGCGCGCGCGTCTGGCCCTATTATCTGCACGACCTGCAGCCGCATGTGCTGCGCGGCGGCACCGTGCTGGTGGCGGCGCACGGCAATTCGCTGCGCGCGCTCATCATGGCGCTGGACGGCAAGTCGGGCGAGGAGATCGTCAGACTGGAGCTCGGCACCGGCGTGCCCGTCATCTACAAGCTCAATGCCGATTCGACGGTGGCATCGAAGGAGGTGCTGGTGGGTGAGCCGGCGCGCGGGCGTGTTTCTTGATTGAGCAAAAAAGCGCGTTGACACTCACCCCTTGCCCGCCTAAAGAGCCCGCACCAGCCCAGATGGCGGAATTGGTAGACGCGCACGGTTCAGGTCCGTGTTCCGCAAGGAGTGGAGGTTCGAGTCCTCTTCTGGGCACCATCTATCTGCAGCGCACGGGCGCAGCCAAGATAGCCTCGCGAGATGGTTGCCGCCGCCTTGTTCGCCTTGACGAGCTTGTCTTTCCGGCCGACGATATCCTCGGCGGCGATGCGAGTAATGTCGTCCGCCTTGTTCCCGACGAATGATTTGAGGTCGCGCATGATGCCGCGCCAGCTGGACAGTGTGCTGGCACTCGGATCGGTTTCCGCCTCCCAGCGCTCGAAGAGTTCGTCGAGCGAGATCGGCTTGGCGGTTGGTGCCGTCGGGAACTGCCCAAGCCAGACGCCTCAGGATTCTTCGCCTGCCGAAAATTGCCTGCACGAAGATCGCCCAGCGAAAGATCAGGCTGCCCCTCGCCGATTGCCCGCCCAAATTCGGCAGTAGAAGGTGCCGCTGCGCGTCATCATCCGTTCGGGCAGTTTCGCCATCCTGTTCGAGCCCTGACTATAACAGTCACTGTTACAACTGGGCCGAACTGGATCAGAAAAATCAGAACCTGAAAGAAATCAGGCTCTTAGTTCAGGTTTGCCGTGGCGAACAGGCTCGCGGCCTCCGATCCCTCCCAGGGCATCAAGGTCGCGCGCAAGACGAAGGCGGGCAAGAAGATGCTCGGCTACAGCGGGGAAAAAGTGGCTCGTCTGCTGGACCTGGCCAGCAATGCTTCTGACCCCTGGAAGAAGTGGCTCCCCTGGCTGGCAGCCGCTACGGGCTCTCGAATTGGGGAGGTCGCACAGCTCCACGGCAGTCATGTGTTTGAGGAAGACGGATACCAGGTCGTCAAGATCATGCCCGCAAGCGATGCCGGCAGCCTCAAGAATGCCGAAAGCGAAAGGACCGTGCCGATCCATCCCGCTCTGCTGGCTGCAGGGTTCCTGGAGTTCGTAAGCGCAAAAGGCCAAGGGCCACTCTTCTATGGCCGCTCGTCAGGCGATCCAAAGCGAAAGCACGCCTCGAAGGGCGTTGCCAACCGGCTGGCGTCCTGGATTCGACAGAACGGGTTTTCCGATCGACGCAAGGCGCCGAATCATGCGCTGAGGCACTGGTTCAAGACCGAAGCGTCAAGGGTTGGCATTTCTGACAGCGTGGCCGACGCCATTCAGGGCCACACCGACAGCAGTTCCTCGGGTGTCTACAGGCATATCGGCTTGGCCCTGATGGCATCAGCGCTCGAGAAGATCGAACTGCCGCCGCGCCGCGGCGTGTCCTTAGACGCGTAGAGCTGCTGGAGCAAGGTCGTAACCTCCTGGTTGCGCCAAGAGCGGTTATCGCCGAACCACTACTCAGACGTCGCATTTGGGGGGCCGACAAACGAACCCGCTGCGCGGGATGGGCGCGCGCGGTAAGGGCTCGCGCTCGCCCGCGAACTGCTCGCGGTCGCGAGCCCACCGCCTGTGGCCCGTCCTTCCTCGGGGACTTTCGTACGCCTGCCGGCGCCCGAAACTCTTCACGATAGCGGACTGGCAGCTTTCCGGTGTCCGAAAGGACAATAGTGGACGTTCAGATCGGGAGGACCGAGGTCTCAGACCGGCGCGACCTCGCCAACTCCTGGTCTCCTGCACCGAATCACGGCGAGAAACACCAAATCGCCTGAATGCGTGCCTAGCCGTCCTAAAGGGGCTATAAAGTACCGAACCATGCTGGCGCGCCGTTACCCGGTCACACGCGGGCGATCGTGCCGAAGCAGGAACGCCTGGGCGGCTTAGCGGCCATTATCGACGTCGCCGTCTGTTTCCGTAATGCTGAAAAGGACCGCGTCGATCGCGAGCGGATTTTGCTCGCGCGGATCGGGAACTTGTCGTTGTTCGCTCCAGCATGGATCCCGAGGACACGCTCCAACGCTTTGTCGGCCGTGTCGTTTTCATCGGCGGCGGTCCACCGGTCACGCGGCTGCCCTATGACGGGTCGGCGGACCGCTGGTTCGATGCAAGATGGCTTGCGGGAGGTGGCGAGGTTGCCAGAAATCACCGCGACCAATGAAGGCTCGGCTCGTTTCGATCTGGGAACATTTAGACCACCTCGCGACCCAAGTTCCACACCGCATTTTATGCAACTTTACATCGACCACAGAACCGACAGCGGTGCAGCTTGCAATTTTTCGCCGAACGGCGTCACACGGTGATGGTCGTGCAGCACCAGCCCGCGCACAAAACGATCGCGGACTCCTTCCTGCAACTGGCGCAATCCCCGAAAGTCCTGCGGAACCGTTGCGGAGGCCTTCACCTCGATACCGACGACCCGACCGCGTCGATCCTCGATCACGACGCCGACCTCGTCCTGATCCTTGGTCCGGTAGTGTGAGAAAGACACCCGTCGCTCTGACCACGATGCGAGCTTCAGGAATTCCGACACCACGAAGCTCTCGAGCAAAGCACCGAACCGCGATCGGTCCCTACGTCCTTCATCTACGGCCGGTCACAAGATTGTCAACAATCTTTAAAAGTTTTGTTGACAAGTGATTGATTTGAGCCTTCACTCACAAAAGTCCGCGTATCGGTCGAGTTCTGTCGCAACAATGCGCGGCCTCCAAGGGGAAGAACAATGATCAACAGACGTTCAATAATCACATTCGCCGCGCTCGGCGCCGTCTCCGCGCTGGCAATCATGGCCGGCGGCACAATCACGGTGCACGCCGCCAACAAGGAACTCAAGATCGGCTTTGTCGGCGTGACGAGTGGCGCGGCCGCTGCGTGGGGCACATCCAACGTCCGCTCGATGCAGACACGCGCCGCCTGGATCAACGAAACCGGCGGTGTGAAGATTGGTGACGAGACCTATGACATCAAAATCGTCACCTTCGACGACCAGAAGGACCCGAAGCGGGCGATCGCCGGCATGGAGAAGATGGCCCAGGAGGGCATCCACTATGTCGTCGGTCCGAATGTCGACGACGGCGCGGCGGCGGTGCGTCCCGTGGCAGAATCCAAGGGCATCATCTATTTTCCCTACGCATTCCCGAAGGAACTCTACACCCCGCCGGCGTCCAACGCCGTGCTCGGCATGATCGCCAACTACCAGTCGGCTCCGGCGATCTACAAATATCTCATGGAAAACAGGGGCGTGAAAAAAGTTGCCTTTGTCGCCGCCAACGAATCCGATCCGCTGAGCCAGCGGGATGGCGGTGTTGCCGCGGCAAAGGCGCTCGGGCTCGAGGTTGTGGCTGCCACGGATGTCTACCAAAACGATACCCGCGATTTCACGCCGGTACTGACGCCGATCGTTTTGCAAAAACCGGACCTGCTGGTGCTTTCGGGTGTCGCGCCCGGCAATGCGCCGCTGCTGATCCGCGCCGCGCGCGAGCTCGGCTACGAAGGCCTGATCTCCACCGAAACGGCGCAGGATGCCAAGGTGCTGGAGGAGGGCGCGGGCGAGTTGGCCAACGGCTTCATCTCGGTCGGCGGCGCATCGACGCCCGAAATCGCGTCCGACACGATGAAGGAATTCGTCGACCGCTATACGAAAATGTTCGGCGAATACAATGACGAGTCCAACACCAAGGTCTACGCGCTCGAATACATCATCGAGACGCTGAAGGCGAACCCGGCCGCGATCGACAATGTCGAGGAATTCAAGAAGACGATCGACACTTTCTCGGCGCCCAATCCCTACCTGAAGGACGATGCCAAGCTGACCTATGTCGGAATGACGTCGTTCGGCCAGAAGCGCCAGCTTTCGGTCCCAATGGTGGTCACGGAATACCGCGACGGCAAGTTCGAGACGCTCTTCGTCGCTCAAGTCGATTGACGCAACTGCACCGAAGCGGATTGCCGCAGAGGCTCTCGTGCATTCCTCTTGAGCCTCTGAACGGCCGGAACCATCCTGATGGAACAAGTCATCGCTAACGGGCTCTATCTTGGCGCGCAATACGCCTTGATCGCGCTCGGTCTGACCCTGATCTTCGCGCTGATGAACGTGCTTAACTTTGCCCATGGGCAGATGTACGTTCTCGGCGGCTTCGTCACCTACACCGTCTATGGCCAGCTCGGCATGCCTTTCGTCGTCGCGCTCGTCGCGTCCGGGATCACGCTGCTGGTCATTGGAGCGCTGGTCGAGAAATTCCTTTTCAGAACGGTGATCAAGCGAAGCGTGCGGGAGGAAAGTACGATGCTTCTCGCGGCGGCGGTCGCATTCTTCCTCGACGCCGTGATCCTTCTCCTGTTCGGTGAAAAGCAGCGCGGCGTGCCGAAGATCGTCAACGGAGTCTTCGTCTCCGACAGCCTCATAATGCCTTACGACCGGCTGCTGGTCGGCGCTCTCGCCATACTGTTCATCGCATCCTTCGTGCTTTTCATGCAGTATAGCAAGCCGGGACGCGCCATGCGGGCGCTGGCGCAGGACCGGGTCGCGGCGCAGCTTATGGGCGTCGAGGTCGACCGCTATTCGATGATCGGCTTTGCGCTTGGCGCCATGCTTGCCGGCATAGTCGGCGGGCTGCTGGTCGCCACCACCGGCGTCAATTCGGGCATCGGCGGGCCGATCTCGATCAAGGCGTTCTTGATGGTGATGATCGGTGGGGCCGGCGTCGTCAGCGGAGCGATCGCCGGCGGCTTCATCCTCGGCATGATGGAATCGGTCGGCCTGACGGTGCTACGCCACTATGGCGACGTCACCTATCTCGTCATCTTCGCCGCGCTGATGGTCTTCCTCAGCATCCGCCCGAACGGGCTCATGGGCAAGCCGTGGGGATGATGGACATGAAGCGTACACGCAACATCCTCGCCGTCGCTGTCTTCCTGCTGGTCGTACTCATCGGCGTGCCCTGGCTGATCGAGGCGACCGGTCGGCTCGATCTCTACTACACGCTGACCTCAGTCGCGCTGCTCAGCATCGCCAGCGCCGGCGTGTGGGTGACCTTCTACATCGGCCGCATCAATATCGGCCAGGGTGCCTTCGCGCTTATGGGCGGCTATGTTTCGGCCATCCTTGTTGTCCAGTACGGTGTGTCGTTCTGGCTGACACTGCCGCTGGCCGGGCTGTTCTGCGCCGCTGCAAGCGTGCTGATCGGACTGCCCATCCTCAGGCTCCGCGGCGTCTATTTCGCCATGGTCACGCTGGTTTTGACCGAAGTTGCGCGGCTGCTGGCGCTGGCGCTGCCGATCACCAACGGCGCCAAGGGCATGGTCAGCATTCCGCTCCCCGGCGGCATTTCGATCTTCGGACTGACCATCCTTCCCGATTTCGCAACGCTCGCCAATCCGCGCCCGGCGTTCTATCTCGTCTCGGTGGTGCTGATGGTGCTGTGCTTTGCCGGGCTTTACCGCCTTGTCCATTCGCGCATCGGCAAGCTCTGCCAGTCGCTGCAGCAGAACGAGGAACTGGCCTCCTCGATCGGCGTCAACATCGCCTATCTGCGCGTCATCGCCTACGCCATCTCCTCGTTCCTCGGCGGTCTCGGCGGCGCGATGTTCGTCGCCATCTCGCAGTCGATCTATCCGTCGAGCTTCACCGTCACCGACTCGGTGAACTTCATGCTGAACTGCTTCCTCGGCGGGCTCAGCTACGTCTTCGGGCCTATGATCGGCACCTTCGTGCTCTATTTCGGCTGGGATTTCCTGTTCGAGACCGGCGAGTTCCAGTTGCTGATCTTCTCTTCGGTGCTGATCGCGCTGATGCTGTTCCTTCCCAACGGCCTGCTCAGCCTCAGGCTGTTCGGCAAGAAGCAGGGCTAGGACCATGACCGAGCTTCTCCAGATCAAGGCCGTGACCAAACGCTTCGGCGGGCTGGTCGCGGTCAACAATGTTTCCTTCGCGGTCCGCGAACGCGAAATCCTCTCCGTCATCGGCCCCAACGGCGCCGGCAAGTCGACGCTGTTCAAGCTGATTTCCTCTTTCCTCAATCCGACCTCGGGCGAAGTGCTGTTCCGGGGAGAGCGGATTTCAGGCCTGGCGCCGCATATTGTCGCCCGGAAGGGCGTGGTGCGCACGTTCCAGGAGACGACGATCTTCAAGGGCATGACCGTGCGCGACAACGTCATCATCGCGCATCACCTGCGTTCCAATGCCAGCCTTGCCGGCTTCTATCTCGGCACGAATACCGCACGGCGCGACGAGGATGAATTCGGCCGCTCGGCCGACGAGATCATCGACTTCCTCGATCTCGGCGCGCAACGGCATGAGATCGCCAGCACGCTGCCGCACGGCCATCTGCGCGCGCTCGGGATTGCCATCGGGCTCGCCACGAACCCGACCGTTGTTCTGCTCGACGAGCCCTTCGCCGGCATGAACCATGACGAAACCGTGCGCGCGGTGGAGATGGTGCGCGGCGTGCGGAAGCGCGGCGTGACTGTCCTGCTGGTCGAGCACGATATGCCCGCCGTCATGAACATTTCCGACCGCATCGTCGTCCTGAACTTCGGTGTGAAAATCGCCGAGGGAACGCCGAAGGAAATCCAGGAGAACGAAAAGGTCATCGAGGCCTATCTCGGCGCCGAAGATGAGACGATCGGATTTTAGCCATGGGCGAACTGCTGAAAGTCTCCGACGTCGAACTCTACTACGATCATGTCTATGCACTGAAGGGCGTGTCGCTCAACGTCAACGAAGGCGAGACCGTCGCGCTGATCGGCGCGAACGGCGCGGGCAAATCCTCGATCCTGCGCGCCATCACCGGCCTGAAGAAGGTCCGCAGCGGCGAGATCCATTTCCAGGGCCGTCGCATCGACAAAACGCGGCCGGACGAGCTGGTCAGGATGGGCATCGCCATGGTGCCGGAGGGCCGGCGCGTCTTTTCCTACATGACTGTGCGCGACAATCTGATGATGGGTGCCTTCACCCGCACCGACAAGGCCGAAATCGCCAGGACGCTGGACATGGTGCTCGGGCGATTTCCGCGCCTGAAGGAACGCTATTCCCAGACGGCGGGCACGATGAGCGGCGGCGAACAGCAGATGCTGGTGATCGGGCGGGCGCTGATGGCCAAACCGAAGCTTCTGCTGCTCGATGAACCCTCGCTCGGCGTCGCGCCGAAGCTCGTCCAGGACATCGCCCGCTCCATCGTGGCGATCAATCGCGACGAAAAGGTCAGCGTTCTCTTGGTCGAGCAGAATTCGCGCATGGCGCTGCGCATCTCGCAGCGCGCCTACGCACTGACGACCGGAAAGATCGCGCTGGCCGGACATTCGGCTGAGCTGCTTGGCGACGACCGGGTCAAGAAACTCTATCTCGGCGGCGAAATATGAAAGCGCAAATGGACATACTCGTCGTCAATCCCAACACCACCGCGTCCATGACCGAAAAGATCGGCGAGGCGGCGCGCGGCGCGGCTTCGGCCGGCACCAGGATCATCGCCGTCAATCCGAAGGACGGGCCGCCGAGCGTCGAAGGCTATTTCGACGAGGTCTTCGCCATCCCGGGAATGATCGGCGAGATCCAGAGACATCCGGCGGCGAGCGCCTGCGTCATCGCCTGCTTCGACGACACCGGCCTCGACGCAGTACGCTGCGTTGGCGAGATGCCGGTGGTCGGCATCGGCGAAGCGGCGTTTCACATGGCGAGCCTGATTGCCGGCAAGTTCAGCGTGGTGACGACGCTGTCGCGTTCGGTGCCGGCGATTGAGCACAATCTGGTGCGCTACGGCCTCGCCAGCCGCTGCGCCAAGGTGCGGGCAAGCGACGTTCCCGTTCTGGAGCTCGAAGTGCCCGGCTCCAACGCCCGCCATCGAATTTCGGAGGAGATCGAGCGCGCCATCCGCGACGACCGGGCCGAAGCGATTGTGCTGGGATGCGCCGGCATGGCCGACCTCGCCGCCGCGCTCAGCCGCGAACATGGCCTTCCCGTGCTCGACGGCGTCGCCTGCGCGGTAAAACTCTGCGAGAGCCTCGTCGGCCTTGGCCTGTCGACCTCGAAGCGCGGCGGCTACCAGGTTCCACTCGAAAAATCCTTCGCCGGAATCTTTGCGCCCTTTTCGCCCACCGGCCGTGTATCCTGATGCGCGCAAAATTGTTGACATTCCCACACAGGATGTTCGATGTCCGGCCGGAAACGCGGTGTTCGCGCCGCTATGCGATCCGGCCGCCGGGACAATGAGACGATGGACCTGCTTGGACCAAAGACACGGGATGGCGACAAGCCGACGATGCGCTGGTTTCCGGTCTATGCCGGCCTGCGCGACGCCATCGTCAGCCACCGTCTCGCACCGGGCACAAAGCTGCCCGAGGACGAACTCGCCTCGATCTATTCGGTGAGCCGCGCGGTGATACGCGCGGCGCTGCAGGCGCTGTCGCATGACCGCTTGGCTCGGCTCGAGCCGAACCGCGGCGCGTTCGTCGCCCAGCCGACCAAGCAGGAAGCGCGCGAGGTGTTCGAAGCGCGGGCGCTGATCGAGCCCAAGGTCGCGGCGCTTGCCGCCGAAGTGGCAAAGCCGGCCGAGATCGCGCAACTGCGGCTTCATCTCCAAAAAGAGCACGAGGCCCTGCATGCCGGCCGCGACAGCGACGCCATAATGCTGTCGGCAAAATTCCATGTCGGCATCGCCGAAATCGCCGGCCATTCGATCCTGACCGGCTTCGTCAAAGACCTGTTGTCGCGGTCGTCGCTGATCATCGCGCTCTACTGGCGCCGCCGCGACACCACCTGCGAAAGCCACGCCCATCACGCCCTCGTCGATGCCATCGAAAAGCACGACGCAAAAAACGCGTCCGACCTGATGCGAAGTCATCTCATCGACCTTCTGTCGGGCCTTGATCTGTCGCTTGGCGAGAAGAAGCCCGAGAGCCTGTCGGACATCTTGCGCTGATCTCCGCTGTCAAACTCTTCGCCGGAGTTCGCCTATGTTCGCACCATGCTGGGCGTGCATAGCATGCATCGACCCATGAGGACTGCTTTTTCGTTCCTGCTGTCATAACAGTAGCGCTCGTTGAGTCCGCGGCGCTGCCCTCCAGCTGCACCTGCTCCTGCTGGGCCATAGAGTCCCTCCCGCACAACGGTCGGGCAACGCGCCCGATCAAAGCTTGACGCAGCGCATTCGCAGCAAGGATTGGGCAAACTGCCGGTTTTTCTTTTGGCCTTAGATACGACCTGATGCGATCGGTCGATGGCCCTCGCGAGAGGCCAGTTCCAGACTGCAATCTCATGCAACTTTGCGCGAACAAACATCGAACAACGTCATACCGACTTCGCTCACATGCTGCGGATCCGCTGTTCGTGATGGGCTCAGTTGCGCCAAGAGCGACCTTCCGAGCCGGAACCAAAACTGTCGCATTTGGCGCCGAGAGAGGACCGGCAGCCTCAGGTTTCATAACGAAGATATCAGACGTTCAACCTGCTGGGGCCAGGGTCGCGAACTGACCCTAAGCTGCCGTTTCACGGAACCACCTTGGAACTCCGGCTCGGCGGGACAGCGGACGTTCAGCCACATCCACGTCAGACCTTGCTAGGGAAATGACAAAAGCCCCGGAAGCAGTCGATCCGGGGTCGACCATGTCCTTGTCTGATCAGGGATTATGATGACATCGCTGCGTCGGCCGCCTCGGCGGCGCGCCGTCTCAGCAGGTCATGTTCCCGCCTGTTGCCCGCCAGCGTCGCGGCCGCTTCGAACGCGGCCCGCGCCTCCTCGTAACGGCCGAGCTTGTGGAGTAGGTCGCCGCGAACGCTCGGCAGCAGGTGATAGCCTTTGAGCGCCGGCTCGCGCGCAAGGCGGTCCACGATCACCAGCGCCACTTCTGGGCCCTCGGCCATGCCGACGGCAACCGCGCGGTTGAGGTCGATGATTGGCGAGCGCACGACAGCCGCCAGCTCCGCATAAAGTCCGGCGATGCGCGACCAGTCGGTATCGCCCGCCGTCCTCGCCTGGGCGTGGCAGGCGATAATCGTCGCCTGGAGGACGTAAATGCCGCCGGCTCCGCCTAATTCGCGTGCTCGCCCGAGCGCCTGCATCCCGCGCCGGATCTGGAGCTGGTCCCAGAGTGCGCGGTTCTGGTCCAGCATGAGGATTGGCTCGCCCCCTGCATCAGTACGCGCCGCCGTGCGCGAGGCGTTCAGCTCCATCAGAGCGAGCAGTCCATGGGCTTCGGGCTCGTGCGGCACGATGGAGGTGAGCACGCGGCCCATGCGAAGCGCTTCATTGCAGAGCTGGGGGCGCAGCCAGTCCTCGCCGCTCGCTGCGGTGTAGCCTTCGTTGAAGATGAGGTAGACGACCTCCAGCACCGAGGAGAGCCGCTTTGAGAGCTCCTCCCCGCTTGGGGTCTCGTAGGCCAGCCCCGATTCCGAAAGAGTCCGCTTCGCGCGCACGATGCGCTGGGCGATCGTCGCCTCCGGCAGCAGGAAGGCCCTGGCGATCTCCTCGGTTGTCAGGCCGCAGATCATCCGCAGTGCCAGCGCCGCGCGCGCCCCGTGCGACAGTCGCGGGTGACAGGCGGTGAAGATGAGCCGAAGCAGTTCATCGCCTATGTCGTCGTCCAGGGCCGAGTCGAGGTCGGGCATGGCCTGCTGCTCCTCCTCCATGTCCCAGGCGATAATGTTGTGCTTGCGCTCGAGCATCCGGCTGCGGCGCAGATGATCCAGGGCCCGGCGCTTGGCGGTCGCCATCAGCCAGGCGCCTGGTTTTTCTGGAACGCCTGTGGCGGGCCACCGCTCGAGGGCGGCCAGCAGGGCTTCCTGCGTCAAATCCTCGGCCAATGGCACATCGCGCAGCATCCTCGCCAGACTGGTGATCAGCCGGGGCTGCTCGATCCGCCACACGGCGAGGATCGTGCGATGGGCGTCGGCGACCGTCATGGCCGCCGACCACGTCTACAGGAACGTCGCCTCAAGGGCCGGCAAACGCGCGGACCTCGCACGTGCCCTCCCAATCCGGCATGAAATCCTTGTGGAGCTGCATGAACTCGACCGCCGACGCCACAGCCTCTTCCTTGTTCCGGAACTCCATGATCGCGTAGCCCCCGATGACCTCCTTCGCCTCGACGAACGGGCCATCGATGACGCTGAGCTTTCCATCGGCGATGCGCACCTGCGCGCCCATCGTGACCGGCGTGAGCCCGCCCATGTCGACCATGCGGCCGGCCTTGATTTCCCGGTCGGCGAGCTTGTTCATCGCCTCGATGAGTTCCGCCGTTGGCGGTCCGGCGTGGGCGGAAGTGACGAACGACATGAAGCGCATTGAGAACTCCTCCTGAGGCGAGCCGCGGACGTGATGGCCGCTGAACAGTCTCGCTAATAAGTCGACGAACCAGCCCCCGGCGGATCGACATGCGCTTTGAATAAAATCACGCCCGGGCTCTAAAGACGATGGGCGAGTGAACAGGTCCGATTGACCAACCCCATCTACCCCGACAACTCGTCCAGCGTCGTGAGTTGCGTTGCCGTGTCAATTTTGGCGGCTAGGAGGCTGCTTGCGCGTTCGCCAGCCATGTCGTGGATGCCCGCAGTACGGTGTGATCGATTGGCAGGCATGACATGGGCAGGGGCCCGAGGCGGATGAGCTGGCATTGGAATTCGAAACTGGCCGGCGTGATGGAATGAAACGCGAGACGGCCGAGCTAGCTCGCAGGGCGAGTGTCCGGCCAAGTCCTGGGTGAGTGTCGTGAAATGAGCGTGGGAAAGGCGCACTGGCCGGCAGTGGCGGTAAACGCGGCGGAAGCCGGTCGCCGCGATTCGGCGATACGTATGGTTGTCGATAGCGCTTCCCCGGCGGGTCATTGCGCACAGCCAAGGATCAGCGGCGACACGGCGACAGCCGTGCCGCCGGTCTGTAGCGGGCTAATTGAGCCCCGCCTTGTCCAGGCCATACATTGCATCGGCGGAACCCGGCACGGTCTTGAAGCCGACGTTGAGGCGGTTCCACGAGTTGATCACCATGACAGCGAAGCTAAGATCGGAGATCTCCTTTTCCGACAGCTGCGTGCGGACGCGCTCATAGATCTCATCGGAAACGCCCTGGTCCGGCAGCTTGGTCAGGGCTTCCGTCCATGCGAGTGCGGCGCGCTCGCGTGGGGCGAACAGGGTCGAATCCCTCCACGCGGCCAAGTGGTAGAGGCGCAGTTCGCGCTCGCCGTGCATCTTTGCCTGCTTGACGTGCATATCGAGGCAGAAGGAGCAGCCGTTGAGCTGCGAAGCACGAATATTGACAAGATTGAGGATGGACTCCTCGATCGAGCTTGCACGGAGAGCCGTGACAACCCCGGTGAACTTCTTCACGAGTTCCGGAGATTGCTCGGCCCAGTTAACGCGAGGCCCATGCTTGGTCCCGGCCTGCGCCGTCGGTTTGGTGGCGATATTCATGAATGTCTCCTTGAAAGCGGTTTATCGCCTGCAATCATGCCGGGACGCGCCGGGCCGAGCCATCATGCGAGAGGCCATGTCGCCACTCGGCTGGTCTAGGCAGTATCATCCTGAGGGCTAGGCCAGGTACGCTTCGGCCACGCCTCATGGATTTCCATGAGGTGCAGCCGGGGGGGCGCCGAATTAGAGTGGGCCATGAGTTCGCCAGCCGAGATCATGAGTTCGCCAGCCCAGATATCGCGGAGACGTGCTACACGCAGCGTTGACAATACCCAGCCCTTCTTTGCCCGGCAGGAGAAACCGATGATGTCCGTCTGGTCGCGCCCGCAATTCCTTCATCTGGGGCTATTTTTTTCGGCGTATGTCTTGGGCTGCGGGTTCGCCCAGGCGCTCGCAATCGTCCCCGGAATAACGGTTTCCATTTGGCCTCCGGGCGGCGTTTTCATCGCGACGCTCATCCTCACCTCGCCTTACAGTTGGCCTTGGTGGATACTGGCTGGTTGCCTGGCGGAGATGTTCGCGCAGTTCGTGTGGTTCCACAGTCCGCTGCCTGCGGGCTTTCTGATCTATATCGGCAACGCCCTTGGCGCGGCTGCCGGCGCAACGCTTGTGAACCGGGCATGCGGGCGTCCGGTTCGGCTTGAAACTTTACAGGAAGTCCTCGCATTCGTCGTACTAGGCGCTGGAGTTGCGCCGCTCGTCAGCGCGACGGTCGGAAGCGCGACGCTTGCGTGGTTTGGCGTGGAATCGCAAACCTTCACGGCGGTATGGCCGCTGTTTTGGATTGGAGACGCCACCGGAATCCTGCTCGTAGCGCCACCGGCACTGGTCGTGATCCAGTATTGGCGCAGCAAAACCCGACTCTCTCCCGCGCAGCCGGTAGAAGCCAGCGTCCTGGGTCTGATCTTCCTTGGGGTCGCCGCGCTTTCCTTGAGCGACGTCTACCTGCCGACCCCCTACATCATCATGCCGCCCCTTCTTTGGGCCGCGGCGCGCTTCGAGTTCAGAGGCGCCGCCGTCGCCTTGACGCTCCTCGCCCTGATCACGATGGCACTTACGATATCTGGAGACAGCCAGTTTGTCGGCGCTCCCGAGTTCCAGAGACAAAGGCAGGTCATGCTGCAGCTTTTCCTGGCAATCTCGGCATTTTCGGCGCTCATCGTGGCGGCCATATCTCGGCAGCGTCAGCTGGCGCTGGTCACATCGCGCGACCGGGAGCGGGAGCTTTCGCAGCTTGTCGATATGGTTCCAAGCCACGTCTGGCGTCTCGCGCCCGACGGCGAGCCGATTTTCTTCAACAAGCGCATGGTCGATTTTCTCGGCCTGGACGTGGCGGATACGATCAAGCCGGGCATGAGCCGCATGACGGCGATGATAGAGGCCGGCGTCCATCCGGACGACAGAGCAGCGTTCTCGGACACGCTCCGCCATTGTCTCGCCACCGGCGAGGTCCTTGCGATGCGGTATCGCTTGCGCCGTCAAGACGGGGTCTACCGCTGGATGTCGAGCCGCGCCGAGCCGATGAGGGACCAGGACGGGCGCATCGTCCAGTGGTACGGGCTCTGTCACGACATAGACGATCAGATGCATGCCGAAGAGGCGCTGCGGCGGAGCGAGCGGCAGCTTCAGGAGACGATCGATGCCGTACCAGTCCGGATCTGGAGCGCAAAGCCTACGGGCGGGCCGGTCTACTTCAACAAGCGCTACCAGGACCATTTCCGCTCCGTCATCGCGGATTTCGAAGCTCTCGAGGAGCCGCGCATCGAGCAACTGCTGCAGGAGCTGATCCATCCCGAAGATGCTCCCGAGGTGCAGAACACTCTACGGAATTGCTTCGAAACCGGCGGCGTGTCCACGATGCGATTTCGTTGGCGCGAAGAGGACGGCGCGTATCGCTGGGCCGAGTGCAGGGTGGAGCCTCGCCGTGATGAAAACGGTGAGGTCACGGAATGGTATGGCGTTTCTCTCGACATCAACGATGAGGTGAGCGCGCAAGAAGCCTTGCGCGACCGGGAGCGCGAGCTCTCGCAGCTCGTGAACATGGTTCCCGTCCATATCAGACGTCTGACGCCGGAAGGCGAGCCGACCTTCTTCAACAAGCGCTTGCTCGACTTCTTCGGCTTGAACGACCTGGCCCAACTGGACAAGCCGGACATGAGCCGACTGGCGGCAGCCATAACGACCCTCGTCCATCCGGAAGATGCCGCACGTCTGCTGGAGACCGTCCGCCACTCCTTCGCCACCGGGGAGCCCTACTCCATGAAGTACCGTATGCGTCATGCGGATGGCGCGTATCGCTGGGTGGACGGCCGCGGGGAACCGGTGCGGGACCAAAACGGCGCGATCGTGCAATGGTACGCAATTTCCATCGACATCGATGGGGAAGTTCGGGCGCAGGAAGAGTTGCGTCTGGCGCAAGCAAGTTTAGCGCGTGCGAGCCAGGCAGCCAGCCTTGCCGAGCTCTCGGCATCCATAGCGCATGAGGTGAACCAACCACTGGCCGCAATCGTCGCCAACTCCAGTGCATGCCACCGCTGGCTTTCGGCCGAACCCCCAAACCTCGAGCGCGCGAAGATCACCGCCGAGCGCATCATCCGGGACGCCAATTCTGCAGCAGAGGTTGTCAGCCGAATCCGCGCCTTGTTCAGGCAATCCGTAGAGCCGAGGAATCGCACGAAGCTCGGTAGCATCATAGCCGAGGCGCGCGATCTTATGGCCGAGGAGGCGGCGCGGCGGCGCGTCTGCCTGGATGTCGATGTCGGAAGCAGCTTGCCGCTTCTCGCTCTCGACCGCGTACATATCCAGCAAGTCCTGGTGAACCTGATTCGAAACGGCATGGATGCGATGGACTCCATTGCGGGTGACCGGGTTCTTGGGGTGAGGGTCCGCCGCGTGGGCGATGTGGTCCAAACGGAGATCAGTGATCGCGGCGCGGGGGTCGTGTTTCCCGACAAGATATTCGAGCCGTTCTTCACGACGAAGGGGAACGGAATGGGCATGGGGCTCGCGATCAGCCGTTCGATCGTCGAATCGCATGGCGGACGCCTGTGGGCGGAGAAGAACGAACCACAGGGGGCGACGTTCGTCTTCACCTTGCCGATTGAAGTGAAAGCGGCGCCATGACCACAGATGACCATATCGTCTTCATCGTGGACGACGATGCGCGCCTGCGGGAGGCGCTGAGCGAGCTGCTGGATTCGCACGGTATGCGCGCCGCTGCGTTCGGCTCGGCCAGCGAGTACATCGGTGCAAACAAGCCGGACATCCCCGCATGCCTCATCCTCGACGTCGAGCTGCCCGACATCAACGGCCTGGATCTGCAGAGGCAGATATCAAAGGGAGATCATCCGCCGATCGTTTTCATAACAGGGCACGGCGACATCCCGTCCTCCGTCCAGGCGATCAAGCATGGCGCCGTGGACTTTCTCACCAAGCCTTTCAGTGATGCGGATCTCATGGCTGCAATCCAGGCGGCGCTCACTGAGGATCGGGAAAGGAGGTCCGCGCGTGCTGACCTGGTCGCGCTGATGCAACGCTATCTCGACCTGACGCCGCGCGAACGCGAGGTGCTGCCGCTCGTGGTGAGCGGCCTTCTCAACAAACAGGCAGCCGCTGAACTCGGAATCAGCGAGGTCACGCTGCAGATCCATAGAAGGAACGTGATGCAGAAAATGGCGGCGTCATCGCTCGCCGATCTCGTGCGTATCGCGCAGCGGCTGGAGATACCGATCACCCACTCGCGCCGAGCGGGAGGGAACCGGGCGTGACCAAGGGAAGACCTGTCGTGGCCGTTGTCGATGACGATCCAAGGCTACTCGAGTCGCTGGAGGATCTGCTGGAGTCCGCCGGCTATGCGGCCCGCAGCTTCTCGTCAGCGCGATCATTGCTCATCAACGGGCTGTCCGGCCTTGACGTGCTCATCACCGACATCGGGATGCCCGGCATGGACGGCTTCGAACTTTGTGATCTGGTGAAGAAGGTGCGCCCGGACCTGCCGGTGTTCCTGATCACCGGGCGCCACGAGATTGCCGATGCGGACAGAGCCCAGGGCGTCAGCGGGTGCTTCCGTAAGCCCTTCGATGCGAAGGTGATGCTGGCAGCCATCGGCAATGTATTACGCAATTCGAAAAATGGAGATGGGCATGAGAGTTGAGCAGCTGCCGCACTTACGGAGAACGGCACCGTTGTCATCGCAGCGCAGGAGCGAAGCGGAGCAGCCCCTCGTTATCATTGTGGATGACGATGTGTCTGTTCAGGAGGCGCTGTCGGAATTGATACTTTCCGCCGGGTTTCAACATGTCTGTTTCAGCTCGACGCGCGAATTGCTCGATGCCGACGTACTGGATCGGGCCGGTTGTCTGATCCTCGATGTGCGCATGCCGGGAGCGAGCGGTCTCGATCTGCAGCGGCATCTGGCCCAAACGGGCAACCCCAAGCCGGTCATTTTCCTGACCGGGCATGGCGACATTCCGATGACCGTCCAAGCGATGAAGGCCGGGGCTGTGGATTTTCTCACCAAGCCGGTGCGGGACCAAACGCTGCTTGACGCTGTTATTGCGGGCATTGCGATGGATGCCGCGCGGCGGGCGGAAGCTGCGGTCGTCAAGCGCAATGTCGAACGCTTTGAGACGCTGACGCCACGCGAGCGCGAGGTTCTGCGTCAGGTGGCGCGCGGGCGCCTCAACAAGCAGATCGCCTTCGACCTCGGCATCAGCGAGGTGACGGTAAAGCTGCACCGCGGCAACGTCATGCGCAAGATGGAGGCCGCTTCCATCGGTGAGCTGATCCGGGCATGGGAAACGCTGCCGGCCTCGATGCGCGAGCTGGGCCAAGCATAGTCGCGCTACGGCGGCGTGTGGCAGCGGGCGCTGCTTGGGGCGCTCGGCCGCCGGTTTTCACTCGTCGAACGGCGCGTTTGCCACCAGATCGTCTGAGGATGGAGCCCTATCCCTATAGCCGAATACGTAACGGTCGCCGAAGTCGCGTATAAAGTTGTCGTAGGTCGTCTCCGGCACATTCTCCGCGATATGGCAGAAGCATCGTGTCATGCGCCGCTTCATGTCCAGCCGGGGAAATTCCTTGAGGATCGGCGCGATCTCGCTGGGCGGAATAGTGTCATACTGAAGGCCGACCACGTCCAGGCAAATGCCGGCCGTGCAAAGAGCAACCTCCGCCTCCTTGTAGAGCCCGATCGACGGCGTCGAATTGAGCGCGACGCTGTCCCAGATCAACTGAGCCCGGCGCTCGTCGACTCCGCCCTGCCGCGCAAAGGTTCTTGCCAGATCGGCTCCCTCGACCTCGAAGCGGCGGGGTCCGTTGAAGCGCTCGTTGAGCGTGATGTCGTGCAGCAGGGTGCCCACTGCGACCACTTCTGGATCGTGACTGATATTTCGGATCTGTCCGATCCGCACGGCAAAGAGCCACGAACGAACCACATGGTTGAACAGATACCGCTCGCAACTGTTGCGCGCGTGATCGAGAGCTTGGCGCACGAGCGCCGTATCGGGGACGAGGACCCCTGCGAGCATTCGACTGAAAATTCCGTGCATGGGCAGAGTTCCTTGCGATTGGGGAAGCCGTTCGCTTCAGGTGAGCGCTAGGCCTCCATCGACGGTAATGACCTGTCCGGTCACCCAATCCGAAGCCGGATTCGCGAGCTGCACGATCCATCGGGCAACGTCATCCGGAGTGCCGCGTCGCTTGAGCGGAATCCGCTCGCGCTCTGCCACCTCGATCACCGCAGCATGTTCCGGAGAGAGGCCCATCATGCCGGTGAGCGCACCCGATTCAGTCGGGCCGGCCGCGACGGCGTTGACCCTTATGCCCTGCGGCGCGAGTTCCAGCGCCCAGCAGCGCGTCAGGTGCTCCAGCGCCGCCTTGCTGGCCGCATAGTGCGAGAGGTCAGCGCCCGGCTTGTGACCGAACGTGCTGGATATGTTGACAATAGAACCCTTTGTGGCTTCGAGATGCGGGAGCGCTGCGGCCGCAAGCAGGCTTGGACCGACCACGTTCACCGCAAGGATGCTGTTGATGCGTTCGGCGGTTGCGTCACGCAGCGGCAGAAGCGCCCCGGCGCCCGCATTGTTGACAAGGATGTCCAGCCGGCCCCAGCTATCGATTGCCTTCGCGATCGTATCAGGCGCATCGCCGGGGACCGCGACATCGGCGACGATGCCTGTGATGTCCTTGTGCAGGGCGGCCGTCTCCTTCAGGCTCTTCGGGCGGCGCGCTGTGATCAGGACTTTTGCGCCTTGTCTTGCGAGAGCGAGCGCCACTGCCCGACCTATGCCCGAGCTTCCGCCGGTTACGATGGCGACCTTGGCGCTGAACATCATCGTTCTGTTCCCTATGCGTACGAAACGTCTGTTTCGACCAGTTTGAGGAGCCCCTCTTCGCGCAAGGCGGCTTGCACCGCGGGGCGGCTCACCATCCGTCGGCGCAATGCGACGAACGCTTCGGGAGTGCGCACGTCGAACCGTTCAGCCCATAGGAGCATTACGAACAGATAGAAGTCGGCGACGCTGGGTGTTGCGCCGAACAGGAAGTCGCCAGCTCGGCTTTCCGCCAGATTGTCGAGCAGCCTGGAAATGGTCACCCTGGCTTGCGCCTTCTGGATATCGTTTCCTGTGTGCCACATCGGTTTGAAGGCGCGATGCACCTCAGTTGAGATGAAGGCCAGCGCTTCGAGAAGCCGTGTGCGTCCCAGCTCTCCCGAAACTCCAAGCGTCGGATATTTCGTGGCGAGCCAGTCGAGAATGGCGATGTTCTCGGTGAGAACCTCGCCGTCGTCGAGCACCAGGGCCGGGACATAACCCTTTGGCGTGACGTCGTTGAAGTCGGCCCCGGAAGCTGTCCGCTTCGTCTTGAGATCCACGCTCTCACGCTCGAATGTCGCGCCCGCTTCAAGCAGGGCGATGTGGTCCGCGAGGCTGCAGGCAAGTGGGCTATAGTACAGTTTCATGATAATGATCTTGATCGGTTTGTTGGGCGGCGGCCGGCTAGCGATAGCCAACGCCGGTGATGTAGTTGGACAGGATCCGCTCCTGGAGCTCTTCTTCCGCGAACAGCGCCTTCATCGCGTCGCGGATATCCAGGATGCCAAGAGGCTTGGCGCCGTCATTGACGACTGGAACATTCTGCAGGCTCCGGGCGGCCATGGTCTGCCAAACGTCACGAACATCATCCTTCGGACCGCATGTGATGACGGACTTGCTCATCAACGCCGATGCCGGCGGAGACGCGTGGTTCGGGCTGCTGAGATGGCGGATGAGATCGGATTTGCTTATGACGCCTTCCAGGCTTCCGGTCGCGTTGCACACCAGGACCAGCCCGACGCCTGGTCTGGAAAGCGGCAAGGCCGCGTCCTGGACAGTTGCATCGCGACTGACAACTGCCAGGCGGGAGGACGTCAATGCGTGCAGCCTCTCAACGAACATCGTTCATATCTCCTGAGCTTCCCCGATCGGCGCCGGTGTGCTTCGAAAAAAGCCGGCGCCGAAGCAAGCGCTCGTTTCATTCGTCGAGAGGGATCACCAGCTCCGTCTCGTTGGTATCGACGACGAACACGGCCAGCAGCCGGGCGGGTTCGGTCGCACTGGCGTTGGCACTGACGCTGTGGCGGTCGCCGGGAAACTCGGACCAGCTTTCGCCTGCACGATAGGTGACTTCAGGGCCATCATTGACTTGGCTCTTGATCGCCCCTTCGAGGACCGTCGCGTAGATAAAGGCGGACTTGGGATGGAGATGCGCTGGCGAAGTGTCGCCTGGTTCATATTCAACGAGCACGCCTCTCATGCTCTTGCCGGGCACGTTCGGAAGCGGCTGGTCGTAGACGAGCTTCACGTTCTTGCCGATCTCCGCGGCCTTGTCGGTGGCCGAATCTTCGGCCAGCGCTCCTGTCGCGATGAGGGCGAGAGCTGCGCTGCAAAGAATGGTCCTGATCATTGTCTTGGCTCCAGTTACGGTTGGGGATGGTTGGGTGGTCGCCGGCCGGAGGCGAGGACGGCCGGCGACAAGGCTCTCGCCTGAGGGCACGGCGTGAGCCTAGGACCTGATGAAGGTGAGCAAGTCGGCGTTCACCACATCGGCATGCGTGGTACACATCCCGTGCGGAAAGCCCTCATAGATCTTGAGCGTGCCGTTCTTCAGAAGCTTTGCCGATAACGGCGCGGAATCGGCAATGGGCACGATCTGATCGTCCGTGCCGTGCATGACGAGTGTCGGCACGTGGATGATCTTGAGGTCGTCGGTGAAATCGGTTTCCGAAAAGGCCTTGATGCCGTCGTAGTGCGCCTTGGCGCTGCCCATCATGCCCTGCCGCCACCAGTTCTGGATGATGCCCGGGATCGCTTTCGCGCCCGGCCGATTGAAGCTGTAGAAGGGGCCCGACGGGAAATCGATGTAGAACTGCGCGCGGTTGTCGGCGAGCGACTTGCGCAGCCCGTCGAACACTTCGATCGGAAGGCCGCCAGGATTGGCCGGCGTCTTCACCATGATTGGCGGCACCGCGCCGATGAGGACGAGCTTCGCGGTGCGCCCGTTGCCGTGGCGGGCGACATAATGAGCGGCTTCGCCGCCGCCGGTCGAGTGGCCGATGTGGATTGCGTCCCTCAGGCCGAGATGCTCGACCACCGCCGCCGCGTCGGCAGCATAGTGATCCATATCGTGACCGTCGCTCACCTGCGCGGAACGGCCGTGCCCGCGCCGGTCATGGGCTATGGTGCGATATCCATGCCCGACGAAGAAAAGCATCTGCGTGTCCCAGTCGTCGGCGCTGAGCGGCCAGCCGTGGTGGAAGACGATCGGTTGAGCATCCTTCGGACCCCAGTCCTTGTAGTAGATCTCGGTGCCATCCTTGGTGGTGATAGTGCTCATATCTTTCGATCCTTCCTGAGGAATGGGTGAGTGCGACTCCTGGCCGGCTGTCCCTTGCCCGAGCGCGTATTTGGGCAGGCCGGTTGCAATGCCGGCGGCCGCTGCGCCGAGGAGGAGGGCTCGGCGACTTGCCTGAGGCGCAATGGGCAGCTTGTGGTCCATCGTCGTTTCCCTTGCGGGTTGTCTTCAGATGCCGCCGTTACGCCGCAACACCGCTTCGCCGAGACGGGGCGTGGTCGAACCAGTCTTCGAACGGCGTCGAACCGATGCGGGCGCCCGCGCCCGGGACAAGCGAGCGGTCGTCTAGCTCGGTCCCGAAATAGAGCGCATGAGGATCACCGATCACCTTCCTGGGATCGTTGGCGAGCTGCAGAAAACGCAAGACCAGTTCGTTCATGCGGAAGGGCTCGGGGCCGCCGATCTCCATCACGCCGTTAATCGGCTGGGAGAGCGCCATGTCAGCCATCACCTCTGCAACATCGTCTGCGGCGATGGGCTGGAAGTAGGCCGACGATACCGAGACCGTGTCGCCGACGGTTGCCGACTGCACAATGCCGCCAAGGAACTCGAAGAACTGGGTCGAGTGAACGATCGTGTAGGGAATTCCCGACTCCCTGATCAGCTTCTCCTGAGCCATCTTAGCGCGCAGGTAGCCGCTCCGGGGCAGGCGCTCCGCCCCGACTACCGAGAGCGCAATGTGATGCTTCACGCCGGCGGCCTTCTCCGCCGCGAGCAGGTTCTTTCCGGCTGTTTCGAAGAACTCGAGAACGGCCTTGTCCTCGAACGACGGCGAATTGGCGAGGTCGATGACAACCTCCGCCCCGGCAAGAGCCTTATCCAATCCTTCACCGGTGAAGGTGTTGACGCCGCCACTTGGCGACGCCGCCAACACGTCGTGGCCCTTCACGCTCAGCCTTGCGACGGTCTTGGAGCCGATAAGTCCGGTGCCACCGATGATTACGATTTTCATTTCATTCTCCTGTTCTGACTTCGAAAAGATCTACTTGGAACAACGCCGGCGGCTCTAACCGTGCCGGCCCTGAATTCCTCGATGAGAGCGACGCGCGTCCGCGACTCGCTCGACCGCCAGCGCAAGGGCTTGGCTCAAGCGACACTGTCTTCGCAGCCGTCCCTCGCTTGGCCCCAACTCAGGACCTCCGAGGCGCTGCCGTAGTAGCCGAAGCCAAAGCTGTCGGCCGTGCCATTGGTGGCGCAGGACGGAGGCGGTGTTCTCGAGGAATTCCCGAAGAGGTCTGCCAGCGTGGCCGGGATCATGAGGTGCCGCTGTTGTGAGGGCACGACGTTGCGGCGACGCCGCCACGACGTCGTGCCCCTGTTGACGCAACCTCTCGACGGTCGCTAACCGGATGTACCGAGTGCCGCCAATGACCACGATTTTCATGTCGATGTCTCCTGGAGGCTTGCACTTGTCGAATGCAGCCGGCGCGAGGCGGCCGGTTTCGTCACTGCGCCGATGCGGCTTCCTCTATGAGCAAGGCGATCGCTTCTGGACGCGAGACCATCAGCGCGTGCGACCCGCCCTCGACGACGATGGTCTTCACCGAATGCGCGCGCTCGGCCATGAACTTCATGACCGCCGGCGGGATATTCCGATCCGCCGAGCCGTAGATCGCGTAGGATGGAATTGTCTTCCAAGAAGGCGCGCCGGAGGGTTCTGCCAGGGCGGCGTCAGCCACCGGGCGTTGTGTCGCCGCCATCAGGCTGGCCTGCGCTGCCGGCACATCGGCCGCGAACTGCACGTGAAACTTTTCCGGCTGGATGTAGAGGTCCTGTCCTCCATCCGGCCGCGCCACCGGCAGGAGCGCCTCGCCAAGCGTGCTGCCTGGGAACTTCCCCGAAAGCGTGAGACTGGACTCGCCTTTGTCCGGGGCGAATCCGGCCACATAGACCAGCGCTTTCACATTGTTCTTCCCGTTGGCTGCCTCGGTGATGACCGGCCCGCCGTAAGAATGGCCTACCAGGACGACCGGTCCGCCGATGGATCCGATGACGGCCGATACGGCGGCCGCATCGCTTGCAACGCCGCGAAGTGGGTTGGCCGCCGCGATGGTCCGGAAACCGTCCCTGTTGAGCTCGGCGATGACGCCGTTCCAGCTCGACGATTCAGCAAAGGCCCCGTGCACCAGCACGATCGTCGGTTTTGCCTGATAGTCCGCGGCCTGCGTCGTTGCGCTGTCCGACACGCAACATGCGTAAACAAGGGCCAGAGCTCTGATGATCTTGTGCACGTGTCTTCTCCTGTGCGGCGGGTCGTCCGATACCGAGAAGAATGCGCCCACTTGGCGCGCGAAAATATTCGACGGACGGCTCGGTCAGGCGATCCGAAAGTCTAGGACGATGCACCCGGGGGAGTGGCAGCTGTAGCCGGTGGTCGGCGCACGGGTAGGTTCCCGGCATCGATCGAACGCATCGCCGGGGTAAGGCCTCCCAACAGCATCAGTCGTGTTGAATGAAAGGCCGGCGCCTTGAGCACGATTTCGGCGCCGGGTTCCAGCAATATCAATTCGGCTTCACGGAACGAGCCCGGCCGGCCGACGATCTCGACCTCGCCGGGGACGACACAGACCGCCCGCTCATGATGTTCGCGCTTGACCTGGTATCGCGCGCCGCTAGTCAGCACGATTTCGGCGAACACCATGTCGGAGAAGGTTCTTACCGGCGAGACCAAACCGTCCGAGGCTCCGGCGATCAAGGTGAATTCGACGCCTGGCACACGTCCTCGGTATCTCCGGCTCACTATAATGGGCAAAATCGGCGGCGGCTTCCTCATGCCTGCAAGGAAGGGCAACCCAGGCCTGAATGCCGAAAAATTGCTTCCGGACGCTCGAGCCTCCGGCGGCGTCCGCTCGGAATGGACGATCCCCGAACCGGCCGTCACCCAGCTGACCTCGCCAGGTCGGAGGGTTTGTACCTTGCCGAGACTGTCCGGTGGACGATCTCCCCATCGATCAGGTAGGTCACGGCCGCCAAGCCGATATGAGGATGCGGTCCCATGTCGAAGCCCGGCCGGTATCGAACACGGCTGGCCCCATCTGGTTGGAGGGCAATACGCGCCGTACCTTGAAACCGCTCACCGGTTCACTGGACACCGGCAAAACGATATCTGTGGCGCCGGATTGTCGGATGCTCATGGCTACCTCCCTTCATGTGCGACCGGTCTGCCGGCGCTTAAACCGCGCCGGAACGGTACTGGGTGAAAGATCGTCTGCATGGCTTTGAGCAGCGCGAATTTCGAATCCGTGTGCTCTTGTCCGGCGCCGTTGCTACCGCCGAGAGACACCCTGGCTGAGAGGACGGCCGCAAGGTCTTCGGCCATTTCGGGCCGGTCGAGCAGCAGGGGCGCGAAGCTTTGCTGGTCAATCTCGTAGGCCACGACGTGGTTCATTGCGCGCAAGGTCGAGGTCTCGCCGATGCCCGCGAGCAGACCCGTCTCTCCGAAAAAGTCGCCGGGAGCGAGGTGGCCGATCTCCTGCGCATGGGCGTCACCTTCGCCGTGCTCTCGGACAATGATGCCCGTCCGAACAATCATGAGGGACGGCAGCATCTCTCCCTGTCGTGCTATGATGTCGCCTTTGCGATAGGTGCGCACCGCAACCGTTGCCGCGAGGGCTTCTTTTTCGTTGTCCGTCAACGCCGAGAATACTGGTATGGCATTAATAAGCTTGATCGGCGTGACTTCTGGGAGATTTCCCGTCTCTTCGCTCGGCAAGTCATTCATGAGAATCGCAGAGGAGGGTGGCGTCGCCAGCCGCAAACCCGCGGACTTGGAATGACGGTAGACGAGATCGAAGATTTCGTTCTTCGCCGGAATTCGCTGGCCAACATTTGCGACGCGAAAAAACAGATCGACCTCAATCGCCGTCGCATCCAGAGCTTTGATAGCGACCACCGGTGGGGGCTCCCTCAGTATTGTGTTGCTGCTTTGTAAGGCCGCGTTCATGACGTCCGCGACGATCGCCGGCATCTTGTTCGGCGCCAATCTTATCGTGACGGACAGCCCATGGCTCTCCTCAGGGCTGCTGACATTGGTCAGCCCGAGCTTCGCGAGGAAGCTGTTCGGCAGCGCCACCACGTTGTGGGCCAAAGTGAGTAGGTGGGTCGATCGCCAGTTGGTCTCGACAACGCGCCCTTCGGTTCCGTCGCTGAGAACGATCCAGTCCCCAAGCACATAAGGTCGGCCGAGGTTGAGCGCGATGCCCGAAAAGACGTCGCTCAGCGTATTCTGGAGCGCCAGTCCGAGTACGATGGCAAAGACGCCCGAGGTGGCGATCAGCGTTCCGATCGGCGCACCGAAGACAAAGGCCAGGATCGACAGCAGCATCCCAACGTAGACGCCGCCGACGACGAGGTCCTGCAGAAGGCGCGCCTCACGCGGCTTTCGCTCGAACACGAGATAGATGCGGACAAACCCGATCAGCGCCCAGGCGAGGTGAACCCACCACAGCAACTTGGCGGTCCCGATGAGGATTGCTCCCGCGGTTGTCTCTTTGCCCCATGCCGGCTCGTAGGGGACCACAGCTCCGTCAAGAAGCAGGACCGACATAGCGAGGAAGAATGCGATCTGGACAATCAGCCTGGTTGTGGAGAGCCGCCGCGGAATGACGTGCCACACGACTATGCCGGCAAGACCGACCAGCACCATGTAGAGAGGGGGAGCAGCATTCCACCAGCTCATGACCGGACCCGGATCCTCAAAAATCCTCACACAATCCTCGCCTCGGGGCACGGCGACCGGGCAGGTGATCGTTCGATGTTATTCCTTGCCTTTCGTCAGGACCGCTTCGGTTACCGAGTTCGGCAGCCAGCGCGGCGTTTCGATCACGCCCAGCAGCGGCATGACGACGAGAAAGAACGCGAAGTAGTAGAGGGTCGATACCTGCATGGCGGGGATGTACCAGCCTTCCGCTGGCTTGGACCCCAGCCAGCCAAGGAAGAGGGCGTTGATGACAAGACAAAGAGCCAGAAAAAACGCCTGTACCAGGGCCGGTAGACGGCCGAGCGCACCTTCGACGTGTCGAGCCAGGGCACGAAGAACAACACGGCGATGGCGCCGAACATGGCGAGCACGCCGCCGAGCTTCGAGTCGATCGGCCCGATGTTGAAGGTGACGACGCGCAGGATCGCGTAGAAGGGCAGGAAGTACCACTCGGGCACGATATGCGCCGGCGTCTTCAGCGGGTCGGCGGCGGTGTAGTTGTCTGGATGCCCGAGATAGTTCGGCACGTAGAAGACGAAGTACGCAAAGGCGAGCAGGAACACCACGGCCCCGAGCACGTCTTTCATTGTGGTATGGGGTGTGAAGTCCACGACGTCGGTTTCCGACTTCACGTCGATGCCTGCCGGATTGGTCTGGCCGACGACGTGAAGCGCCCAGATGTGCAGGATGACGACGCCCGTCAGCATGAACGGTAGCAGGTAATGCAGCGCAAAGAAGCGGTTTAGAGTCGGATTGTCCACCGCAAAGCCGCCGAGCAGCAATTGCTGCACCCAGTCGCCGACCAGCGGGATAGCGCTGAAGAAGCCGGTGATGACGGTCGCGCCCCAGAACGACATTTGTCCCCAGGGCAGCACGTAACCCATGAACGCCGTCGCCATCATCAACAGAAGGTTGGTGCAGCCGAGAACCCACAGCAGTTCGCGGGGAGCCTTGCAGGAGCCGTAATAGAGGCCGCGGGAGATGTGGACGTAGACCGCGATGAAGAAGAACGACGCGCCGTTTGAATGCAGGTAGCGCAAGAGCCAGCCGGAATTCACGTCGCGCATGATCTTGTCGACGGAGTTGAAGGCCAGCGTCGTGTCGGCCGCGTAGTGCATGGCAAGCACCACGCCGGTAACGATCTGCGCTGCCAGCATCATCGAGAGGATGCCGCCGAACGAATAGGCGTAGTTCAGGTTGCGCGGGACCGGATAGATGATGAACTGACCATGCACCAGGCGCGGCACCGGCAGGCGGGCGTCGAACCAGCGTCCGATCCTGGTCTTGGGAATATAGGTGGAATGTCCACCGCTCATCGTGGTGTCTCTGGTTTTGAAATTGCCGGTATCGATATCGGCCGGCGCTCCTTGGCCAGCCGCTCAAGCATGCCAGCCTTTCCAGTGTTCGAACTATCATGCCGAGGACGCGTGCGTCCGATACGTTGGTCTATGGGTTCCTGACTGAAAGGCTGCGCCACACGGCAGAGGCGCAACCGTGCCGTCGCGCCTTCACGATTGGCAAAGCGCGCATGCGCGTGGGGGCGGACCGGTCGGCCTCCGGCTCCAGCGCGGCGCGGCCGCTCGTCGTGAACAACTGCGCCTCTTCCCATGAACATTGAACGTGCATCATTGGCCGCGACCAATCGCCCGAGGCCAAACGAGTGCCGTGTGGGCGTGGTGCCTTTCAGCGCCCGAGATTAGCGGGTTGTCGACGCCATTTCCGGCACTCGGCGGCATCGCCGCCGGCCTCCGACATCGACAAGTTGGTCGATGAAGCCATGAAGCACGGCAAGCGGTCGGTATTTCCAGGAAGCCCGCGGCCGAGTCAGGATTACGAAGACTGCGCGCGGCCGTCGCACGATGCCGGACGGGCGCTGGCGAGCGCCTCGTCAATGATGCGGCGGATAGTACGCGCGCAACGGCCGCACTGGGCGCTACAGCCGAGACAGCCATAGACCTGGCTGATCGAGCGCGTCCGCTCCACCTTGATGGCGGAGCGGACATCCTGATCGCTCAACACATTGCACGAACACACGATCATGGCGCGATGAGTCTCGACGGCGACCTGGTACGGCTCTGACCCGACAAGCGGGTCAGTAGTCCCAGACAACCGGCACGCAACGAAAGACATCGCCGTCGACCGCCACATGGCAGATAGACGGGAATGGCAGGTGAGTGGCCACCAGCGGCTCGCGGGTTGCCGCAAGCTCCCGCAGAAGATTGATGCGGACGCGGGCCGCCTCCTCAGGGTCGTGTTCGAAGCCGTTGTGCCAGTCGGGTTGGTCGAACCCGACCTGGAACACGGCGTCGCCGGCGAAGGTCAGCCGGTCGCCGCCGGACGCCAGGCGGACCACGCTGTGCCCGGGGGTGTGGCCGCCAGTGAGCGTGACGACCACCCCCGGCGCCACCTCGTGCTCCGTCTCAAACGGCCGCAACTGGCTGCGGTACTCGTTCACGAACCGCTTGGCCGCCCGCCGAAGCGCATCCGGGAACCCTGTTGGCATGGAGGCGCGGGAGAAATCGGGCGACTCCCAGAACTTGAGCTCGGCGGCCGCCACGTGAATCCGCAGATCCGGACGCAGCCGGTCCTTCACCCCGTCGATGAGCAGCCCGCCGATATGGTCCATGTGCATATGGGTCAGCACCACGTCGGTGACGGATGCGAGATCGATGCCGGCGGCCTCCAGTCGCGAGACCAACCGCCCGGCCCTCGGCAAGTGCAAGTCCGGGTCCATCCCCAGCCCGGCGTCCACGAGTATGGTCTGGCCGCCGCTGCGTACGACGACCACGTTCAGCGGCCACTCGAGCACGTCCGGCGGCAGGAACATGTCGTCCAGCCAGGCCGCCCGGACGGCCGGGTCGACGTTGTATGCCATAACCGGGGCTGGTATCGGCAGCACTCCATCGCTGACCACCAGCACGTCGATGTCGCCGACCCGCAGCGCGTAGCGCGACGGAACCAATTCGGGCGCCGGTCTACCGTTGCTGTGCTTGGCGTTCAGGCTGTCGGCGCAGTGCTGGATCGAGGGGTGTGAAATGTTGTCCAGGGTCATGTTTGTCTCCTGCTGACCACGGCCGTATCGGCCACCTCCGCCGCTGGCGCCCGTGGATTTGGCATGAGCCTCCATGGACCGCCACCTGGCGTCTACGGTGGAAGTTGCGCCGCCTCGGCCTGCGCCACCATCGGACGGAAGCACCGGTCAGGCGATGCGAAAGTCTATGGCAGACCCGTTGCGAGCATGGGTGATATCCCGCGAAAGTCGGAAGACGCCGCTTTGAGCAGCGAGCAACGGCTGTGCCTCTCGCCTGTTGGCAGTACACGCAGCGCGTAGGATCAGGATCAATCCTATACCGCGGTCTCAGTCGCCCACAGCCTTGATGCAGTCGACTGCACGCGCGCCCTCAACATCGCGTTCTCCCCATGTCTCTGGTCTGCACGCTGGTCGACCGAGCAAATGAGGAACACGGGCATGTCGTGCACCGACAGACAGTCCAGCACGACTCGTGATGGCGCAACGCAATGGACGCCTTCCCACCGCCGGCGGGCAGGGTACCTGCATGTCCGATTGCGGCGGCGAAGCACGCGCAAGTGGCAAGCTCCGATCGACTGAGCGACACAATCCACGACCAGATCGACTGGAAAGGAGAAGCATCCCATGAGACGGACAGCTATGCTTGTTGCAATGAGCATTCTCGCCAGTCATGCAGCAGCAATCGAGAGGCACAACGTATCGCAAATGTCGCGCGAGGCGGTCGGTAGAGTCCGTCAATCGAAGCACCGATCCATCCTTCGATACCACTCAGCGCGCAGACAAATTGATGCTTTACGACATATACGTGCGTGATCATCGGACTTGCAAATCCGGCGAGGCGGCCGTGCCGACGCGCGTTCCGGCTAAGGACGGTCTATACAGAGTCCTCCGGTGACCCAGGACAGACCTTTGGCGGTCGCTCGGTGGTCGACTGCACCTCTGCGGACAATCGAAACCATGATGTTGCTTGAGATGCGATGCGCTCCAGGATCGGCACTGCCAACCGGCAAATCAGGCCGGGAGCCGCCACATTCGCACACGACCTGTACCACGCAATTCCGTTTCCGCGAGTGGATCGCAAGCAAAATTTGGTCCAAGCAGTTTGCGAGTTGCATCCGAAATACGGATTTCATCGGGCTCCGCTGACGTTTGGATACGTGCGGCGAGATTAACGGTCTCGCCCCACAGGTCATAGGCAAACCGCCTTTTGCCTATGACGCCCGCGACGATTGGTCCTGAGTGAATTCCAATTCTGAGTCTTATCGGTTCTCCTGCGAAGCGTTCGCGCTTAACCGCCTTCCGCAGTTCAAGTGCATAGTGCGCAAGGGCTTCTGCATGATCGGATCGCGCGGCGGGCAGGCCAGCGACCACCATCACACAATCGCCGATTGTCTTGATCTTTTCGCAGCCGTATCGTTCCGAGAGCAGATCCGCCGCCTTGAAGAAGTAATTTAAAATAGCGAGCGTTGTCTCGGCTCCGACGCTCCGCGCTCTTTCCGTAAAGCCGACGATGTCGGCAAAAAGCACACTCACCTCAGCGTGGTTGTCTGCAATTTGTTCGTCCGCTTTTAACCGCTCCGCGATCGACGCCGGAAGAATGTTGAGGAGTAGGCTTTCGGCGCGCTGGTATTCACGCGACAATCCCTCTTGGCTCTGCCTCAACGCCTCGTTCGTCAATTGTAATTTTTCGTTGAGTTGACGCTCCCTCTCTTGCAGGAGTGTCATTTCATAAGCCTTCTGTTGAAGCCGCTGCCTATTGTCGCGTTCGGCAGTGGCGTCAAGAAAGAGCAGCCATACGCTGGCATTGTCAGCAAAAAGATGAAGGTCCGCGACACGCCCGTTGGGCAGTTCGACCATGGCCATATGATATGGAAGCTCCGGGCAAGGCAGCAAACCTTCCATGAATTCAAGCTGCTCGGCTACGGGCTTGCCAATGCAAAGCGATGATAGGCCGTAATGTTTAACACTACCGCCCTTCTCAGCGATGCAAAGCTGGGCGTCAATTTTCAGATATGCGACAGAGTGCTCGTTGTAGAAGAAATCGTAAATCCAGCTTCTGACTTCTCTTGGCAACTCATGCATGGTCTATTTGGCAACCATCGAAGCAAGCTGACGAAACGCGTCATCAACATATTCACCCGAAAGCGCGCTTGTTAGATAGATTTGCCATCCAAGTTGCCTCAGTTCGTTAATCTCCCTATCCGATATTGCCCACCGATCGGCCAGATCGGATTTGTTGAACAGCAATACAAACGGCATAGCGCCGAATTCGGCCTCGGCCCTCTCGCGCAGCGTGAGCGCCACGGCAAGAGTAGCGGCGCGGGTTCCATCGACGACAAGCACGAGCCCGCTCGCACCTCGCACATAGCTGACGCGGAATGAGCCGATATCGTCTTCGCCGGCCAAATCCCACAAAATGAGATCCACGGTTTTGTCCGGGAATGCGACACTCTTCTTGTCGATTTTCACTCCCACCGTGGTCAAGTAGGTTTCTGAAAAGATGCTTTGCACAAACCTGCGAACCAGACTCGTCTTTCCGACAGCGAACCCGCCCAACATGCAGATCTTCTTTTGCAATATCCTGGGCTCCGCCTAGTGGAAGTTTACCGTAACCGAAACTCTGCGATTGGCGGAGCTCCCGGTTCGGCTATTTTCAGTCTCCGCTGGCTCAAAGGTGCCCGCGCCGCGAACCAAGAGCAATTCCGGATCGACGCCGCGCTTCTTGAGAAGCGCACGAACTGTCTCCGCGCGGGCGGCGCTGATCGACACGTTGGCCGTTTCACGGCCCGTCGCGTCCGAATGGCCGGTCAACATGAACTGTGCTGTTACGCCTGCCTTGCGGGCGTCCTTGGCCAATTCCTTCAACTGATTTGCCAATTTGTCGAGAACCGGCAGTTGTTCTGGTCCAGGTATAGCCTTGCCAGAATCGAAGAAAATGTCGACCGCTTGAATAGCCTCCCTCAAATGAGTGAGTTCCTGAGGGGTCAACTCACGCAGCTCGGAGATTTCTAGAGAGAGTCCGTCCGCGGACAGCTGTTGAGAGGCGACCCGCGCCCGGTTTATCCAGGCGGCAGGAGCTTCACCCACGACAACGATGCGATCCTCGATGATCATAAACCGAACCGATTTCGGCGGAGTCAGCGACGCCACCAGCCGCTTCAGCACGAACTTCGGATCAAGGCTCTGATAGAATTGCCACTGCGAATGAACGCGAGCAGGATCAACCCCTGTTCCGGACAGCAGAGCCTGCGGGTCGGCGGCAAGCGGGTCTCTCAGGCCGGCAATATAGAAATGTCCGCCCCTCGCCGTTTGTTGGGCGACGATGATTCCCGGTTGGGCCTCAAGTCGCGACACATAAGTCTGCCAGTGCTCCGCCGCGCGTGCTTCGGGGCTCACATCACGAACCTTGGAGATGTCGAATACCGGTCCGCCTGCCGAAAGCTGTCGGGCCGCCGCGCGTGCCCGATCTATCCAGGTGTCGGGAGCCTCACCCTCGGCAACGATGCGATCCTCGACGATCGAAAGCCGAACCGATTTCGGCGGGGTCAGCGACGCCGTTAGCCGCTTCAGCACGAACTTCGGATCAAGGCTCTGATAGAATTGCCACTGCGAATGAACGCGGGCAGGATCAATCTCCGTTCCGGACAACAGCGACTGCGGGTCGGCGGCAAGCGGGTCTCTCAGGCCGGCAATATAGAATTGGCCATCGCGCACCTTTTGTTCGGCAACGATGATGCCCGGCTGGGTCTCCAGTCGCGACACATAGGCCTGCCAGCGCTCCGCCTCGCGTGCTTCGGGGCTCACATCACGGACCCTGGAGATGTCGAATACCGGTCCGCCTGCCGAAAGTTGTCGGGCCGCTGCGCGTGCCCGATCTATCCAGGTGTCGGGAGCCTCACCCTCGGCAACGATGCGATCCTCGACGATCAAAAGCCGAACCGATTTCGGCGGAACCAGCGACGCCGTTAGCCGCTTCAACACGAACTCCGGCTCAAGGCTCTGATAGAATTGCCACTGCGAATGAACGCGAGCAGGATCAACCCCTGTTCCGGACAGCAGAGCCTGCGGGTCGGCGGCAAGCGGGTCTCTCAGGCCGGCAATATAGAAATGTCCGCCCCTCGCCGTTTGTTGGGCGACGATGATTCCCGGTTGGGCCTCAAGTCGCGACACATAAGTCTGCCAGTGCTCCGCCGCGCGTGCTTCGGGGCTCACATCACGAACCTTGGAGATGTCGAATACCGGTCCGCCTGCCGAAAGCTGTCGGGCCGCCGCGCGTGCCCGATCTATCCAGGTGTCGGGAGCCTCACCCTCGGCAACGATGCGATCCTCGACGATCGAAAGCCGAACCGATTTCGGCGGGGTCAGCGACGCCGTTAGCCGCTTCAGCACGAACTTCGGATCAAGGCTCTGATAGAATTGCCACTGCGAATGAACGCGGGCAGGATCAATCTCCGTTCCGGACAACAGCGACTGCGGGTCGGCGGCAAGCGGGTCTCTCAGGCCGGCAATATAGAATTGGCCATCGCCCATCTTTTGTTCGGCAACGATGATGCCCGGCTGGGTCCCCAGTCGCGACACATAGGCCTGCCAGCGCTGCCCGGATTGCCAGGAAAGAAAGAACCAACCGCCTGCCGGAATTAAAACCAGCAGGACTGCAGCCACCACCAGCCACGGAAATCCCTGGTTTGATTCCTCCTGCTTCAGTTCAACGCAGGTCTGCAACTGCGTCTCTACGCCGGCCAACTGCGAACTGTCGCCGTCAAACTGCTCTAAAGCCTGTGAGCATTCATCATGGATGCGAAGCAACACATCGCGAACTATTTCATGTAATTCCTCTGGCGGATTTCCCCGGATCACCGCAACCAAGGTCGCAAACGGTCCAACTTCCGACCAGAGACGAAGCTCCCCAAAACGGATAGTGTCCAGGCCGCTCTGTTCTTTCTCGTTAAATGAGTCTTTCACAAAATCTTGAATTGCACTAAGCATCGACGAAATGAGTTGAGGATCTTCACTCGTTGCATTATCGGCAGCTACATGCGCTATCAAAAGCCCGGAATTGCGGTTAATGAGAAAGACATGTTCTACACGATATACAAGAGAATGCTTAAGAACAACTTCTGAGAAGCTTGCACCCGTTCTCCAAGCTTCAAATCTCCACTTGAGCCCATGCCAGGTAAATATATGTCTTAAAGTTTCATTCAGCGACTGAAAGGTCTGATCGATCTTTTCCCCGATCGACTTGCGAATTGCCGGCAGAAACACCGGGTATAATATATCCGTAAGCGTACGCGGGCTCTTCTGGATGGACCGTTGCACGGCCCTCTCGACAGCTGGCGCAAGGGCCTCGCCGAGTTGCGCATGAGGCGCACGTGCGGCTGCACTGGGGAGAACACCCCCAACTGCAGCCGCAAGCTGCTCAGGTTCGTCGAGCAGGTGCGTAACGCGTGAAAGCTCCGAAATTTCGCGGCCGACCAGCAACTGGCGCAGCGTTTCCATGCGAGGATCGGCGGTTGGAACTCCGTGGAAACGCGCACGATAGTCCGGATCGACGTTCCGGGCAATTTCGACCAAAAGAGTAGCCAGAGCCTCGCGATCAATCTCTGTATCGTTCGAAGCTGCTCTTTGAGGAAGGCTGATTGGGTCGACGGTCGACGTCAAGTTCCGATCAACTCACTTTCCAACTACGTTCCGAGTTGCTCTTGCTGCCGGCGGGATCCTGATTTAGACATTTTGCAACCTCGACAAACAGGCCAGCCAAAAGATTTCGGTCGGTCTTTACGTTGCTGAGATCGGAAAACATTTTTTCCATTAGCATCTGCATGCTTTCATTCTTTTGCTTGATTTCCTCACGCAGCAATTGATCGCTTCGATTTATCCGGTCCGCGACTTCGCGCTCAAGCTCGCTCAATTGATCCGACAACGCGCGCACCTGCTTTTCAAGCGCCTGATTTTGCTCGCGAAGATTCCGGTCAATCTCCTTGTCGGCCTCGGCTCGTGCATCTTTTTCGTTCCGCAATTGCGCCGCGAGCGATTCGACCTGCTTCTTTGCATTTGACTCGTACATTTCAAGATTGCGCTTGGCTTCGGATTCGACATCCTTGAAGCGCTGCAAGAACCGTTCTTCAAGCTTGGAAAAACGGCGGTCATAGTCCTGCATCTGGTTGCCGAACAGCAGATCACGTATCTTGTCGACACCTACAGCGTCGCCGGAGACCCCGCCCTCGCGAGCCTGGACCCCCATCAAGGCCAGCCCGTTTCCCTCTGCATTACTTGTCAGATTTCCGTCCGCTTTACTTGCTGAAGAAGCGGTATTCGAAGATTCCTTAGCCATCCTTATGCCCCTTCATTTGAGCACCTGCCACAGTGCAAAACTCAAAAACACCCAAGCATGTCAGCAAAATACCCGGCTCGCAAGCCGGAATCTTCTTGACTTAAACCAAATCGTGCGTCCCTTTTACATCTCTTGGACTAGCAGCAAATGCACGAGTTCCGATTGGTGTCGCTCTGGCATCTCTTTGTGATAGCAGCCATAACCGGCTAATCTAATCGACCATTGGACGCAATCTACTATCGAAATGAGTAATACAATGTCAGGCTATAGCTACTGGAGCGCAATTAAGTAGCGCAGATTCATTAGAAGTGTCTAAATTAGCTGGTCTGGCGGTGCACATACTGTTTCGCACCCGGCTGTATACTGCGACGATCAGCTTCCGATGCGTGCCCAACGGTAGAAGGAAGGCCTTCTTTGGCACGGAGAATGGCTGTTCGAGAATGCACCTCCGAATCAAGGCGTTTCGGTCGATAGGAGGGGAGCAATAGTCCCAATAACTGCAGTCATTCACACCAAAGCTTCAGCGGGCTTGCATTTATTGCGCCCCCGATTGCAAAAGACATCAGTTTGCCGTAGCTGTTGCACTCATACGGTGCCAGGGACCGCAGCTTGTGGTCATGGCGCCGACTCCGGGGATCGACATGAGTATGCGGCATGCTTGGCTTTGACGGGCATCTGCGACAGCTGGCGCCCAAGCTCGGCGGCACGGATGCGAATGCTGCGCCAGGCTTCCAACATCGGTAGCACGACAGGAGCAAGCTCGCTCTGCAGCCAAATGGCGGCGTCGCGGCGGCTCGGAAGAGTTCGCAGAAGACTGCTTGGACGCAGCGTCCCTGAGGATCGTTTCCTTTGGCAGGAGATCGCCGGCTATGTATCGGGACTCTTGTTCTACCTTCGAACCAGGCGCGGGTAAGACGGCGTGGCGCATAATCCCTTGGTTTCAATCGTGGTTCCTGCGCACAACGCGGAGGTAACGCTGGCGCGCGCACTCGATTGCCTTCTCGATCAGGAAATAATGGACTGGGAGGTGATCGTCGTCGACGACGCCTCCACGGACGCCACCGCCGCGATTGTCGCCGGTTATGTGGAGCACGATGCCCGGTTTCGGATGTTGAGCTCTTGCGCGTATAGCGCCGCCGGCGCGCGCAATAGCGGGATTTCGACAGCGCGCGGACGCTGGCTCATGTTCCTGGATGCGGACGATTGGGTGGACGCCAGCTTCCTTGCGAAAATGCTGGCCGCACTTGAAGCCGCGCCCGATGCGGTCGCCGCCTATTGCGGTTCCCGGCGCGTGATGCCCGATGGCGAACTCACCCCGTCGAGCATCCCGACGGAGGTTGCGATCCAGCCCTTCCAAACATTCGCCCGCCGGTGCGCCATCCGCACTCACGCGCTGCTCGTCGACCGGGAGACAATTGTCGAGTTGGGCGGTTTCGATGTGTCGCTGCGCACCTGCGAGGACTGGGATCTGTGGCAGCGCCTCGCACGTCTCGGCAAACGTTGGGTGATGGTCGACGAGCCGCTCGCTTTCTATCGGACCAGCCCCAACTCGCTCAGCCGCAATTCGACGCAGATGCTGGTAGATGCGGAAATAGTGATCGCCCGCGGCTTTTCTCCTGATCCCAGGGTCAAACAGCCAGCATCGGCTCACGCCAATGGAGCGATCGAGGCGAACGGCCGCACCGCTTCCGAAGCACTCGCGTGGTTCGCGTTGTGGAACGCCGCGTCCGATTGCGGCTGCGGCTCACGCTCGACCAACCCGCAGTCCCTGCGCGCGCTCCCGGCAGGACGTAAGTGGGCGCGTGAGATCGCCAAGGCGGCCTTCGATGGCCTTATGGTAGGAAGCCTATCGGTGCCAGCGCAATTGGCTGCCAGGTGGGACAGGTTCGGCGGCTCCCTCACCGAGTTGACCATCGAACTCGGCAAGGTCTGGGACAATCCCGTCGCGGGTCGCCGCGTCCAGTATCACCTTGAGCAAATGCTTCTCGACGTCGACGATCTTGCCGCGCCGCGCAGGCTGGCGCGGACACTTGGAATTCGCGTCGACGCTCGAAATCCGGCCTCGACCGAACTTCCGAAAGGAATCGATCAGATTTATGCCTATCTGATGATGGATGGCCAGATCGAGGCTCTCGTGCAGTTCGGTGTACTCGGGAAAGTGACAAAGCGCCATTGGATTGAATTGACCCGGGATTTCGTGCCCCCTGAGCGGCTTATAGACAGTGCCGCGCGGCTTGCGAGGCGATCGCCTGTACATGCACCGCAAAAGGACGCCGGTGCTGACAAGTCAAACATGTTTGCAGCCGAGGCATTGTTGTCCATAGTGGGACGCCGGTCTGATCGGGACAGCCACTTCGGCAAACTCGCGCGGTTGGCCGCGGAAGCGCGGGGGCTGGTTCGGTCGAGCGCCGAAGCTACAGAGCCGCTTGCAGCGCCGCGCCGTGCATCGGCCGCGGATGGGCACGACAATGATCGCACGTCGTTCTGGAATCGCCGTTTCGCGACCGAGGATCCCTGGAACTATGGTTCGCCCTATGAACAGGAAAAATATGAGCGGCAGCTCGAAATTCTGCCTGCCGGTCCCATCGGACGGGCGCTTGAGCTGGCCTGTGCGGAGGGCCACTTCACGCGGCAGCTGGCGCCGCGCGTGGGCCATTTGACCGCAACCGACATCTCCGCCGTAGCCATCGGGCGGGCGCGCGCGCGATGCAACGATCAGCCGAATGTTGAGTTCGGCGTACTGGATTTCTGCGCGGACACGCTGCCGGGTGAGATGGATCTAATCGTCTGTTCGGAAGTGCTCTACTACCTGGATGATCTCGCCGACTTGCGGCGCTTCGCCAAAAAAATCGTCGAGGCGTTGGCGCCCGGCGGCAGTTTCATCAGCGCACACGCATTCGTGCTAGCTGACAATGTTGAAAGGACGGGCTTCGACTGGAACACATTTGGGGCCCAGCTGATCTCAGAGACGCTGGCAGCGACCGAAGGCCTCGTCCTCGAGCGATCGATCCAGACCGATCTCTATCGCATTGACCGCTTCCGCCGCCTCTCACCTGGAGATGTGGCGACGGAACCGACAATCGATTACGTCCCAATCCGCGCACCCATCGAAATCGGGGTCGCGCGAAATATCGTCTGGGGCGGGGCGCGGGCCTTGCGCCGCGACGTTGCGCGTAGCGAGCGGCGGCAGCGTATCCCTGTCCTCATGTATCACAGCGTCTCCGATGAAGGTCCAGCCGCGCTCGCCCGTTTTCGGCTCACGCCCGCCGCATTCCACAGCCAGATGGCATGGCTGCGCGCCAACGGCTTTCACGCGATTAGGTCCGAGCAGCTGGAATGGTTCATCGCCAACCGTCAACCTTTCATTGGCCGCCCAGTGCTCATCACCTTCGACGACGGCTTCCAGAACTTTGCCGACCATGCCTGGCCGATCTTGCGCGCGAACGACCTGACCGCGGAAGTGTTCCTGGTGACGGACCTGGTGGGTGAAAGTGCACTGTGGGACGCCGACAGCGGTCCGCCGACACAGCTTATGGACGCCGGAACGGTGCGACGCCTCGCCGCCGAAGGTGCGTTCTTCGGAAGCCATCTGGCGACGCATCGCGCGATCGATGGTCTGTCGAGCTCTGACTTGGCCGCCGAGCTCCTGCGCTCTCATATGTTCATCGAACGGTGGACCGGTCGGCCAACCACGTCGTTCGCGGCACCCTTTTCTGTCACCGACCGACGGCTTGGCAGGCTGGCCAAGGAGTGCGGCTATCGAATCGGCTTCGGCGGCAGACACGGGCCGGCGGACCTCGATTGCGATCCCATCGACCTTCCGCGCATCGAGATTCGCGGGGATCGCTCGCTCGATGACTTTGTTGCCACCGTCGAGGCCGTACTCGAAGAGCGGTGAACTTGTCAGTGTCCCGCCCGTTTACCTCGTTCGCAAGTCTATTGGGCGACTTGGGTCACGGCTGACATCAGCTCCTGCGGGCTTGGCGCCCCAAACATGTATCGCCCACCCTCTGGAACTTCCGTGAAGCTCCAGCGGACGATCCCCTGCCGGTCGAGCAGGAATTGACCGACCAATTGTCCGTGTCCCGTTGCCATCATCTGCTCGTCGGCTTCGGTCACTTCGTACTTGTCCTTCTTGTTGAGAATTTCGGTGGCCGCAAAAGGATCCATCGGACCGGGCAACTCGCCTGGTATGTCGACCCGCATGTCCTTTGCCGCTGCCATCGAGACCTTGTACGGCCAGATCGTCTCGTTTTGGGTGAATTCGAGATTGGGCAGTCCAAAAGCACGATGTGAAGCGCGTTCAGGGTCGGAGGCCGCAAGCAGATTCGGCATCGGGTGGTAGCGGAAATAGAGACGCGCCCGTTCGATCGGCGTGTTGACCACCGTCAGGCTCTCCACGCCCTTTTCGCGCAGCTCCGGATCAAGCCGCGCCTGGGCGGCGATATAGCGCCGGCAAAACGCACAATGCAGACCTCGAAACAGGCCGACCAGCACCGGTTTTTGTCCGCGAAAGTCGTCAAGCGCGATCTTGCCTTCCTGGGTAATCGCGTCCAGTACCAAGTTCGGCGCACGGTCGCCCGGTTGAAGGGGTACCAAGTCACTACGCGCGGACATTTCCAACCTCCAACCCGGCTAGTCGAGAAAAGGCAGCACCACAAGCGCTTCCGGGTCGAGCCCGTGCTGGGCGCATATATCCTGCGCCAGGGAAAAGTAGCGTTCGGCCTCGGCCAGATTGTCGAGGTCGAGATTAAGCGTTGCGAGACCATCATAGCACGGAAACAGCAGTTGGGGCTCGCCCGTTTCGCGGGCTACGTCCAGCGCTTCCTGGAACAAGCCAACCGCCAGTTCCGGACGGCCGTTGCACTGGTGGATCTGCCCAAGCACGATCAACGGCACCGGCAGGTGCTCGCGCTGGTCGAGCGCCCGGTCGATCTCGATGGCCTTCTCGGCAGCAGGCACGCCCTCCGTTGGACAGCGATCCGTGAAAGTGCAACAAGCGACCGCCAGGTTGGCGAGGAGGCGCGCCTGGAAACCCAAATCACCAATATGGCGCGCCACTTCAAGACCGCGCCGACAGACCTCCATCGCCTGTGCCGGATCGATGGTCGTGTAAAGCACGCCGAGATTGGTGTAGCCGCGGCAGGCCGCGCCCAGTAGACTGGCGGCTTCGGCCAATTCAATGCTGCGCTCAACCTGACGCACGGCTTCACGGTTTCGCCCAAGGCGAGCCAGCGCAACAGCCTTGGTATTAAGTGCCTCGGCGGTCACGAGAGTGGCTTCACACCCTACCTCGGAGACATGCTCCGTTGTCAGAGAGCGTACGCAATCCAGCGCCGCGTCTGCCCATTTTGCCGCGAGAGCGTGATCTCCGCTACGGAACGCCTGTCGGCCACGTTCTTGCCAAAGATGCGCCTGCTCGATCGGGGCATCCGCTCCATCGAGGAGCGCTGCCGCTTCAGCATAAAGGGATTCTGCATTGTCCCGCTTGCCGACGTCCCAGAGCAGCCGACCGATCTTACGCAAAACTCGTGCCGACGCGACACGATTGGCTGACTCGCGGTATGCCTGCAACACCGTCTCGTAGTGCTGGTGCGCGATCTCGCGGCGGCCTGCCGGGCCGCTCAAATCGGCAATGCGCTCTGCAATTGCCAGTTTGAGCGGTGTTTGCTCGATCGCGCCCAACGCAGTCAGTGCTCGCTCGTAGAAACGAAGGGCGTCGTCGTTGGCGTATATCATGCGAGCGCGATCGCCCGCCGCCTGCAGGTAATGCGCGCCCCTCTCCCGCTGGGCGCTCTGTGCAAAATGATGACCGAGCACGGTCAAATCCTCGAGCCGTTCCGGCTTGTCGCCGCACAGTTGCTCCAAGGCAGCACCGACCCGCCCGTGGATGTCGGTCCGGCGTTGCAGGAGCAGGTTCTGGTAGATCACGTCCTGCAGCAATGTTTGCGTAAAGCGGTAGCTTTGCGACGAGACCGAGCCTGATCCGGCAACTTCCTCGATGATTTCCGCATCGCAAAGCAGTTCGCAGCCGGCTTCTAGCCGGCCGGGGTCGGCTGTCACGGTTTTCAGAAGTGTGGCATCGAAGCGCGGGCCGATTACCGCCGCTTCCTGGGCCAACCGGCGCACCTCTTGGGGCAGCCGGTCGACGCGAGCAAGCAACATTGCCTGGATAGTGGCGGGAATGGCGGTTGCGACTTCGCCTGCCACAGTCCGCCATCGCTGGCCCTCGCGCATCAGTACACCGCGATCGATAAGGCCGCGGACGATCTCCTCTACAAAAAGGGGGTTGCCGCCCGCGCGCTCAAGGATCTGGTCGAGAAGCCCTCCTGCGGAGTTTACCCAGCTCTCGCCGAAAAGCGCCGCCAGCAGGCTGCGTCCGTCATCACTGTTGAGCGGCGAAAGCCTGAGCGCTGTGTGACTGACCCGACTTGAGTCGAGCTGGCCGTTGTCCGGCGCCGGACGGTGGGTGACCAGCAACATCAACCGCGTGCGTTCCAACCTGTCCATCACGAAACGCAGTGTCTCGAGCGACACGGCGTCGGCCCAGTGCAGGTCTTCGACGACAATCAACAGCGGCGACAACGCAAGCCGCCGTTCGATGATTGTGCGGACTGCGTAGAGAATTTGCCGCCGCAGCTGCTCGGGCTCGACATGCTGCAAGGTGGCATCGGGGTCGCCAAGGCCGAGCACATGGTAGAGCAAAGGCATCAGCCGCTTCGCCTCCTCGCCCTGCAGGCCGAGATCGGTAAGCAAGCCTGCGAGCTTCCCCCGCATTTCGTCCCCATTGTCGTTTTGCATCATCCCGGCAGCGCTGCGCACCACTGCGCCCAAGGCGCCAAATGATTGTTCGCCCAGCGGTGAGCACGTGGCCTGCCGCACGGCGACGTCGCGAAAACGATCCTCGTCGCCGACGCGGGCGACGAACTCCTTCACCAGCCGCGATTTCCCGATACCGGCTTCTCCGACGAGGCGGACAAGTTGGGCCGAGCCGCCGCACGCCTGGTCAAGGCTCGCCAGCATTCTATTGAGCTCCGCACCACGACCTATCATCGGCGCACTGAGGCCGAGCGCCTCGAGCCCACGCGCTGGACGCGGCGTCGCAAGCGGTGCATCCAGTCGATGGACGAGCACACTGCCAGCCTTGCCGCGAAACACGACATCACCCAGCGACTCGTAAGAAAAGGCATGCCGGGTCAGCCTGTGAGTGAGCTCGCCTACCAGCACCTCACCCGGTGCGGCCAGCGATTGCAGGCGTTGCGCCGTATTCACTGTGTCGCCGGTCACCGAATAGGATTTGGCGGTGCCGATGCCTAATCCGCCAGTAACGACCGGACCAGTATTTATGCCGATATGGAGTAACAGAGGCGAGCCGGAGTGGGGGGTGCTTTCGCCGAGCCGCGCCGTCCGGGCGATCATGTCGAGAGCGGCGCGAAGCGCACGTTCCGGATCGTCCTCATGCGCGACCGGCGCACCGAACAAAGCGAGCAGCGCATCGCCGATGAATTTGTCGACGAAACCACCAAAGTTTCGCACGGCCGCCGTCAATTCCTTGAACAGTTGGTTCTGTAGCGCTTGCATGACCTCGGGGTCGAGCTGCTCGCTGAGTGTCGTGAAGCCGCAAAGGTCGGCGAACAGGACCGTTACCGTCCGGCGATCGGCGTCAGAGACGGGATGCAGCCCTTCTTCGCTTTCGATATTCGGAAGCAGCGACGGAGTTCGAGAAGGCGGCACAATGGTCCGGCTTGGTGTCGGAGCAGGCCGTTCGACGGCTTTTGCGGGCGCACCGAGGCTTGCCCCACATTTCGGACAGAACTCGAAATCAGGTGCGCAGGGGTAGCCGCAACTGACGCATGGCACGGGCTGGCGCCGGCCACACCTCGGACAGAAGGCGTAACCGCCCTCAACCTCGAAACCGCAGCCCGAGCAGTCCATCGAATCAGACCTCACTAGAGGCCGTGACGCCGTGATCTCGCCACGCACTTCACGGCCAGGCTATTCACAAGGATGCACCGATAGCCGTCGACCGGCAAGCGGCAGCGCAAATGGGCATCGAGCGATCCGTGTGGGTCCGGTGGCAGAGCGCTGCCGATCGAGGCGGAAGCCGTCGTCGAAATCCCGAAAGGTATCAGCGTCAAGGAAGCGGCCGGATCAGACGCCAGAGGCTCACCGATAGATCGCCGTCGCTTGCGGTTGCGCACCAGAAAATCAACCTGAAGTAAGGCTCAGCTCGGCTTGATCTCTGCCTGGCCGATCTTGCGCCATCGGGCGTTTTCGCGAACCAGCTTCAGGTCGTCGGTCGTCTCGGCAAATGTCCGCAAACGGTATTGCCGGAGCAGGTCCGGGAAGAGCGCCCCTTCCGGCAGGCCGGCAAGCTGCTCGCGGACCGAGATCTTTTCGTCGATGACCCGCATGCCCCAGGCATTTTCCCGAACCTGCAGCTCCGCAGCCAGATCGCGCTCTTCCGGCGCGTTTTCATCTAGCGCAGCCAGCAGGATCGAGTGGAAAAGCGCTACATAACCAATCTGTCTCAGGCCGCCCACAACCCGCACGCGCGGCAATATGGCAAGGACGAGGAACATCAGGAACAAGTTCGGCAGCAGCACGCCGTCCAGCAGCGCCTGCCTGAGATGCGGCCGCTCGAACGGGATGGAAAGACCATGCGGCCTGCCAGGCTCGATCAGGTGCCCGTTCTCGAGGGCGAGCTTGCGCACGCGCTCCTCGCGGATGCCCCAGAAATAGGCCGTGGCATTGGGCAGGAATCTGCCAAATGGGCTTGATGCGGCCTCTTGCAAGGCACGTTCGAGACGCTGGCGCCTTGCGGGCTCAATGAGCAGCCTGGAAAGAAGGCTGCCGTCATATTCTAGATGCCGCGCCATGGCAGCCGCGGCCAGCCGATCATCGATGAAAACCGGCAGGGTCATGCCGGAACGATCCCAATCGGCGACCAGATCCTCGTTGAGGGCTGTCAGCGCATCGGCGGCGGTTCCAAACACCTTGTCCTGGCTGGCAAGCAGTGTGCCCAGCCAGCGGCTGGCATCCGTTTCATCGCCCACCGCCTCGAGCGCGCGCTTGTTGAGGGCGACGGGACCGGCCACGCAGGCGCTTTTGCGGCACAGTTTGTGGCGCCCCATGCCAAACAGGTTGACCTTGTCGTCACCGACATCGAGCCATCCCGGCCCCTCCCGGCCAATTGTCTCCATGGTCATCGTCGTTCCCATGAAGCCGAAGAAGGCCGACAGCCCGTTTTCGACCGCGCCGAGCCAGGCAAGCAGGAGGGCATCGAAGGTGATCCGGTCCATCAGAAGCAGGCAGTGCAGGCCGGACTGAATCACCGGTCTGTGCTCGAACTCTTCGAGGGCCTTGCCAATCTCTTCAGGCTGCATGATCACACCAAGGCGCTGGTGCAGGACTTCGCGCAGGATCGAGCGGGCAGCGATCGCCGGGCCCGATGCAGGCCTTGCCACCGGCCGCCACAGATGGCGGGCATAATCGGCAACCGGTGCATTCCAGTTCTGCTCGATGTCACGCGCGACTTCCGGGCAGAGCAGCGACAGCACGGCCAGAATTTCCACCGGAGGCGTAGGGGTTGGGTCAAAGACGGCGGTCATTGGTCCCGTCTAGCCGCTTGCAGTGCAAACGCCAAGGGAGACCAGACTTGCTGGATGCGGCCGGCCCCACACATAGATTGTCAACTCGATCAAAATGGTGTGAGACGAAATTGACCGTATCCTACGGAGTTCTCTATGAGCAATCACCTGTTCGCCGGCACGAATTGTTAGATTGGCTAAACATTTAAGGCCACAGCGGATCTCAGAACCGGAGCCGGGCCATGCTCAGGAGGTCGTGGTACTGCCCGTCGGTAAAACCGGCCTTCACATGCCGGCCTTCGACCTCGAAGCCGTGGCTTGTGTAGAGACGGACGGCCGGTTCGTTGTCGGCATAGACGGTCAATTCGACCCGCTTCAGGGCGCGCCAGTTGTCGGCCACGTCAAGCAGTGCGCCAAGTATGGCAGAGCCGATACCCTTGCCGACAAAGGCATCGTCAAGGCCGATATTGATCTCGCCGATATGCGAACGGCGCGGCGAACCCTGCACGACCAGGCTGCCATGGCCGACGACCTTGCCGTCCAACTCGGCAACGATCCAGGTGGTTTCCTGGCCGGACTTGGCGATGCGCCGCTCCACCTGCTCCACCATCTCGAAGGGCATCCTGAGCGTGCCCCAGCGGAAGCCCGGCATGTTGAAGATAGCGCAAAGCGCCTCCGCATCGCTTGGCCGGACGGACCGGAGCTGCGGCTGGATTTTCTCGGAGGATGGCGAGGTCGTGCTGGTCATGGCGCTCCCGGCAAAGCAATCGGCCCGGCACGATGCACCGGACGTCACCTAAAAATCCAGCCGTCTCCGCAACCTATGCCGATTGTGAACTAAAATACCGGGAGGCGGCGTAGAGTTTGAAGACGCCGCTGATGCCGATCCAGCCAAAAAGGGTGAGCCAGCACAATGTCCCGGTCGCTGTCCAGTCGATCCGGTGCACCGCAGCGTCGGTGATAACGAGGCCAAGGATGGCAAGCAGGCCAACCAGAAACTGCGCCAAGCCGAGCACCAGCAGTTCCTCGCGCGGCGCGCTTCTCCAGACGAGATATATGCCGCCCGCACCGGCGAGGAAGATGGCGCTGTAGACCTGAGCGTGGAAGGCATCGATCGGCCATGGCCAGATGCTGCCGAATGTCAGGGGAAACAGCAACAGGCCGACGCCATAGAGCCCAACGATCGCCGATTCCACCGGCATGTAGCCGCGCCATGCGGGGGTTAAGGTCACGCCTTTTGCAGAAGGACGGGCCCTGGCCCGCCACAGGAACAGCCCGGATACCGCGACCGAAGCGAGATAGACCAAAAACCAGAGCCAGGGCGCTTTGCGCTCGAAGTTGAAATAGCCGAGATTGATGAACGAAGCCACCGACACGATGGCGGTGAAGATGAAGGCCATGACGAGCACTAGCCTGCCGGGCGACCAGCGATTCCAGACCAGCAGCGCCGCCATCACGACCATTTCGGCGGTGTAGAAGCCGCCGAGGAAGCGGGCATTGAACGGCGTGACGGCCCAAGGCCAGCGCGGCTTGACCAGCACCGGCGCGAAAAACAGGCCGGCGCCTACGATCAGGACGATGATGACCCCCACCGAGAAAAGGCGCAGGGCCGCGGGAAATGGCGGGTTGTTGGGTGTCGGCATGGGAGAAAGTCCCAAAGATGAATGCCCCATGGACCCATCATAGTGCCGCTTGCGGCCGGTGAAAATCCGCCGAATGAAATTGAACTGTCACCAGGCTTGTCCATTCGAATGGCCGTACGGTCCGTTTCGAAGTAAGATGGAGCGCTCGGACCGAAGACCGGTCCGGTCAACACGCCCCGGGGGCGCATTTTCCGGAGCCTGCACGATGAACGAAGCTCAGGATCTGTTCTCGCTTCTGCGGCAATCGACCGATGTCGATCCGCAGGCAATCGACGCGATCAAGCGAACCATCGCGGAGGGCAAGGACCGCGAACTTTGCCGCATCAATGCGCCAGCCTTCGCCAGCAAGCATGGCCTCGACGAGGAACGCGCCATAAGCGCCTTTCTCCATGCGGCACGGGTGGGCATCTTCGACATTTCCTGGAATGTTCTGTGCCCCGGCTGTGGCGGCGTGCTCGACACCAACGCCACGCTGAAGACCCTGCAGAAGGACGAATACACCTGCGCGCTGTGCTCCGAGGGCTATTCGCCAACCCTCGACGAGATGGTCGAGGTGACATTCACCGTCAGTCCCCGCGTGCGCAGGATTGCCGCCCACAATCCACACGAACTGCCGTTGGTGGAATATTTCCGCCAGATCTACTGGGCGTCCGGCGTCGATCTGCCGGAAGAGGATTTCGCGAAAAAGATAGAAGCGTTCTCGCTGGAGGATATCGAGCTTGCCCCCGGTGAAAAGGCGGTTCTGCCCATACAGCTTCCGTCTGAATTCATCATCGTCTTCGAGCCGGTCACCCATTCAGCGCAGTTCATCGACGGGAAGGGCGAACCAACAAAAGAGCGCCGAAGCCTCTCTTTGGTCTTCGATCGCGACCATGTCCAGAACCAGACGCTGGAGATGCAACCCGGCCCGTTGCGCATTTCGCTGGAGAACAGGACCGACACCCGCGTGCTGCCGACGGTCTTCATCGCCGGCCAGCTATTGCATGATTTCCTGGGTAAACGCCGGCCCTTCCTGACCGCCAAGCGCCTGCTCACCAACCAGACGTTCCGCGATCTCTATCGCACGGATACACTCGACATCAACCAGCGCCTGAAGATCACCAGCCTGACCTTCCTGTTCACCGACCTGCGCGGATCGACCGAGCTTTACGAGCGGGTGGGCGACCTTTCAGCCTTCGATCTCGTGCGCGAGCATTTCCAGGTTCTGCACGAGATCGTCGCGGCGGAGGCAGGCGCGGTGGTGAAGACGATCGGTGATGCGGTGATGGCGACCTTCGCGACGCCTGATCGTGCGATTGCTGCGGCCCTCAGGATGCGCGATGCCATGCGTGCGCTCAACGACAAGAGCGGGCGCGACGATCTGCTGCTCAAGATCGGAGTCCATGCCGGCCCCTGCATCGCGGTGTCTATGAACGAGCGACAGGACTATTTCGGCCAGACGGTCAACATTGCTTCGCGGGTCCAGAACCTTGCCAACGCACAGGCGATCTTCGCCACGCGTGCGGTGGTCGACGACAATCTCACCGCCGATCTGTTGCACAGGAACGCGCTGACGCCCGTGGCTCACGAGGTCTCGCTGCGCGGCATTGAGCGAGAGATAGCGGTGTATACAATCCCCTGAGGATTTCTCGGCCTTACACGCGCCTGCAGAGGAAATAACGATCGGCGGGCTCCGAAGTCGGCGGCGGGAGGCGTTGCAGCAGCGGGTGATCGAGCGGCGTGCCACTGACCGCGAAGCCGCCGACGCGAAGCAGGCGCGCAATCAGATCGGGAAGCCAGGTAGCGGTCACTGCATCGCGATCGTCATAGCCGGTGCCGATGTCGGCATGAACAAGAGCGGCGTCGATGCCAATGAACTTGCGGCCCGTCTCGCGTATTTCGCCGAGCACGAGGTTTTCAGCTTCGGGAATTGAGCTGGCGTGTGCGCCAACTTCGCGGTCGAACACCACGATCCGGCGCCCGGGCAGAAGCTCGCGCAGATGGTGGAACGTCCGGCCATTGCCGAGGCCGAGCTCAAGCACAAGCCCCTCCATCTTCGCCACCTCGGGGCAGATTTGATTGAGAATGTCGCGCTGTGCGGTCATCCTGCTGATGAAATTATCGAGGCGGCTCATATGCGATTGTATGTCCTGAACCAGCAGCCCCGATCGAGGCTTGCCGCATATAGAGGCGAACGACGAACCTTGCAATAACGCAACCGGCCGCCGACAAGCGTCATACCGGGTGGAGTCGTCGGCAGGCCGCGCGGCGGAACAGCGATCTCACTTGTAGGGGTCCGCGGCGTCCCGCAAGCCGTCGCCGAGAAAGTTGAACGCCATGATGACGAGGATGACGGGGAGCATCGGCAAAAGCAGCCATGGATAGAACGCGATCACGCTGACGCTGCGCGCCTCGGTGAGCAGGATGCCCCAGCTGGTTATCGGCGCCCTCAGGCCGAGCCCGAGGAAGCTCAGCGCCGTCTCGCCCAGGATCATGCCCGGTATGGAGAGCGTCGCCGTCGCGATCAGATGCGACATGAAACCGGGAATGAGATGCCGCCTGATGATGCGGCTGCTCCCCGCGCCCATCAACTGCGCGGCCAGAACGTAATCCTCCTCGCGCAAGGCCAGAAGCTTTGAACGCACGGCCCGCGCCAGTCCGGTCCAGTCGAGCAGCCCGAGGATGACGGTGATGCCGAAATAGATCAGGATCGGACTCCAGGTTATCGGCATGATCGCCGCCAGGGCCAGCCACAGCGGAATGCTGGGAATCGATTGCAGAACTTCGATTATTCGTTGAACGATCAGGTCGAAGATACCGCCGTGATAGCCGGCCAGTCCGCCGATGACGATGCCGAGCAGGAAGCTGAAACTGATGCCGACGAGGCCGATTGTCAGTGAAATGCGTGCGCCATAGATCATGCGCGAGAGCACGTCGCGCCCCAGCCTGTCGGTGCCGGCCAGAAAGAGCTGGCCGTTTTCAGCAGGGCAGACAAAATGCCTGTCACCTTCGATCAGGCCCCAGAACTGGTAACTGTCGCCCTTGCAGAAGAAACTGAGTCGCTGAACATCGTCGTGGTTCTCGACGTAGTTCCGCTTGAGCGTGTCCATATCCAGCGTCATCTGGCGGCCATAGACAAACGGCCCGATGAACTCGCCATTGTGGAACAGGTGCACCTGCTGTGGCGGCGAATAGATGTAGTCCATGTTGCGCGTGTGCAGATTGTAGGGCGCCAGGAACTCGCTGATCAGTATCCCGAAATAGAGCACTGCCAGGAATATGCCGGATATAAGCGCAAGCCGGTGCTTGCGGAATTTCCACCACATCAGCCGCAACTGCGACGCCTGAAAGACCTTCGACTGCTCCGGCGTCATCGCCTCGACCGACTGCAGGTCAATGGGCGCGGTGGAAACGTAGTGTTGAAGTGGAGCACCCGGAGCGGGCAGCGGCGAATGCGTGTTCATTTGGTGCTGCCGCCCTGCAAACGAATTCGTGGATCAAGCAGCGCCAGCGCCAGGTCGGAAATCAGGACACCGATGACCGTCAGGAAGGCGAGGAACATCAGGAACGACCCTGCCAGATACATGTCCTGACTTTGCAGCGCCTTGATCAGCATCGGCCCGGTCGTTTCCAAAGACAGCACGATCGCCGTGATTTCGGCGCCGGAGATGATGGCCGGCAGGATAGAGCCGATGTCGGAAATGAAGAAATTGAGCGCCATGCGCAGCGGGTATTTGACCAGCGCCTTGAACGGATGAAGGCCTTTGGCGCGCGCGGTCACGACATATTGCTTGTGTAGCTCATCGAGCAGATTGGCGCGCAGCCGCCGGATCATGCTTGCCGTGCCCCCGGTGCCGATAATCAAGACCGGAATCCAGAGATGGGCGAGGATCGACTTCGCCTTGGCCCAGCTCATCGGCTCGCCGAGATATTGCTGGTCCATGAGATGGCCGATGGATGTGCCGAACCAGATGTTGGCGAAATACATCAGGATCAGCGCCAGCATGAAGTTCGGAATGGCAAGGCCGAGAAGGCCGAAGAAAGTCAGGCCGTAGTCGCCCCAGCTGTATTGATGCGTGGCGGAGTACATGCCGATCGGAAAGGCGATGAGCCAGGTGAAGATGATCGTGACGAAGGAAACCAGCACGGTCAGCCACATTCGGTCCCCGACGACGTCGCGAACCGGCATCTCATATTCGAAGGAATAGCCGAAATCGCCGTGTAGCATCCCGCCGACCCAGTAGAAGTAGCGAATGACCGGTGGCTGGTCGAAACCATAGTCCTTGCGCATCATCTCGATGCGATCGGAATCCACCGCTTCGCCCTGAGCCCGAAGCTCGGCAACATAGCTGTCGAAATAGTCGCCTGGTGGAAGTTCGATGATCGTGAACACCAGTGCCGATATGACCAGCAGCGTTGGAACCATCACGGCGATGCGCCAGACAAAATATCGAAGCACGCTCAGGACTCTCCAAGCCAGAATGTATCCGGCATGTAGACACCGAAATAGGCGGTCGGGTCGTAGCCGTAGAGCGCCTTGTCAGGCAGATTGCGCAGCCGCGAGGACGCCAGAACCGGCTGATGCGTTCCGTTCACGGTGCCGATCGAAAACACCTGATCGGTGTAGATCGACAGCATTGAATTCCAGATTTCGGCGCGCTCCGTGGCTTCGGTCGATGCGTTCCAGCGTTTGAGTAAAGCCATCAGCTCGACCACAGGCGGAAGATCAGGCGCCTCACCCACCTTGCCATGAGACAAGTAGTGAGCACCCCAGAGCGGCCATTGCAGCTGGTCGTCGATGGTGGGGGCCAGCTGGTACGGGTTCATGTCGGCGGTCGGCACGCCATTGTCGATGCCCGACCACATCGACATCATGATCTGGCCGCCAAGGGCGCGGCTGCGGAAGATATCGCGCTGCGAAGTCCGGATGAACAGGGCGATGCCGATCTTGCGCCAGTGATCGGTGATGAGTTCGAGCGCGTCGGTTTCCAGCGTGCTTTCGCCGGCCGTTTCCACTATGATCTGCGCAGGGCGTCCATCGGGAAGTATCCGCAGGCCGTCATCGTCACTCGTCTGAAGCCCGGCCTCGTCGAGCAGGGCATTGGCCTGGTCGGGATCATGGGCGACCCAGGCTTTCGCGAATTCCGGCCGGTAGAGCGGGCTCTCCGGCAGGACCGTATCGGCACTTTCCTGCGCCAATCCGTAGAACACGGCCAAATTGATCTCGCGCCTGTCCACAGCGAGCGAAAGGGCGCGGCGCACGCGCACGTCACGAAGAAGGCCACGCCACACCTGGTCGGAACAATTCAGATTGGGCAGCAGCGCCAGCCGCGAACCCTGTGTGCGTTTCCAGAGATGGATCTTCACCGGGTAGCGCTTCTCCGCGTCCTTCAGGAACGAGTAATCGCTGAAGTCAATTCCCATGCTTTGCAGGTCGCTCTCGCCCGCACCGGTCTTGGCGGAGATGATCGCCGGCGAGCTGACATTCATGACGATCCGGTCAACATAGGGCAGTTGCCGGCCATTCTCGTCTATTCGATGAAAGAACGGGTTGCGCTCGAAGACGAATTGCTCGGCCGGCGGCTTGGTCCGGTTCCGCCAGGGATCGAGCGTCGGCAGTTCCGGGTTCTCCGGGCGATACTGCCGCGACATGCGGATATGCAGGAGCGTCCATTTCCGGGCCCGGTTCTCCTTCATTAGGCCGGCGAGCCGGGATGGATCCTGGTATTTCTTGTGGAACTGCTTGAGATAGGCGGCCGGCAGAACAAGCGATAGCGGCGAAGCAGCAGCAAGCTTGGGCAGGAAGTCGGGATTGGGCGCATCCCAACTATAGCGGACCGTCGACGGATCGACGATCTCGAAACGTGGCGGCTTGCCGCCCGCCAGCAGGGCCGGGGCAAGCCCGCCTTGCGAAAGCTCATCGTTCAGCCAGACATCTTCCCAGCAATAGCGAAAATCCTCCGGCGTCAGCAGGCTACCGTCAGACCATTTATGCCCTTCCCGAATCTTGAAAGTGAAGACGCGATCATCCGCTACGTCGAAACTTTCGAGAATGTCGGGTTGCAAGTTAAGCTTTTCGTCATAGCCGACCAGGCGAGCATACCCGTAGATCGTCATCATTCGGATATCTTTCTGGCTGCCGATGATCGTGCGCAGCGTGCCGCCATACTGGCCGGGCTGCCGGCCCATCGCGGCGAGGTTCAACGCGCGCGGGCTCTTGGGCAGGCGTTCGGCGAGTGCCGGCAGCGCCCTGGCCTTCAGCTGCGGCTGAAGAAATTCCGGCTCCAGATCGCCGGCGCGCGACGTGCCCGGCAGAAATGCCGAAGCCATAAGTCCAAGGACGGTGCGCCGGCTGATCAATGGCGTAACTCGCTGACATCGGCCGAACGTCGGGCCAGCACGAGGTGGCCGCCGCCAAGTTCGAGCGGCGACAGCATATCCTCGTCGCCCTCGTCGCGGAATTGCGGTCCCCATGCGCTGGTGTCGGAAGCGCCGCTGAGCTTCAGCGTCTTGAAATCCATTGGCCTGTCGAGATCGGGGAAAGGTACTGCGGCGACCAGTGAGCGCGTGTAGGGGTGGACCGGTTTCCTCAGCAGAATTTCGCGCGGCGCAAGCTCGACGATACGCCCGCCGCACATCACCGCGATGCGGTCTGCCATGTAGTCCACCACCGCCAGGTTGTGGGATATGAACAGGTAGGTCAGGCCCAGTTCCTCCTGCAGGTCCTTCAGAAGGTTCAGGATCTGCGCCTGGACAGAGACATCGAGTGCCGAAACCGGCTCGTCGCAGATCAGGAGTTCAGGCCCCAGCGCCAACGCGCGCGCGATGCCGATACGCTGACGCTGTCCACCGGAGAAACTGTGCGGATAACGCTTGATGAAGCGCGGATCGAGCCCGATTGCCTGCATCAGGCTCTTGACCGTGGCGAGTCGGGACGCGGCATTGCCACGCTGATGGATTTCCAGCGGCTCGCTCAAGATGTTCTCCACTGTCATGCGAGGTGAAAGCGACGAAACCGGATCCTGGAAGACCATCTGGATTTTCGCGCGCAGCATGCGCAGGGCGTCTCCCTCGGCTTCCAAGACGTCGATCGGTCCATCGCGGCCGTTGAAGATCACAGAGCCGCCGCTAGGGGTGACAGCCCGCATGAGGATCTTGCTGACAGTGGTTTTACCGGAGCCGCTTTCGCCGACCAGACCCAGGCACTCACCCCGCCTGATATCGAAGCTCACGCTGTCCACGGCGCGAACAGAGGTTTGATGATCCCCGCCGAACCATCCGGACTTGCGGGTGGTAAAGGTCTTTTTCAGATCTCTGACCGACAGCAGGATGTCGTCCGGCCCCTTCGATGCCGGCGCCGTCTGCTTGCCGAGCAGGGTCCCGACATTCACCGGCACCTCGCGGAGCGCTTTTAGCCTTTCGCCAGGCTTCAGATCGAAATGCGGAACGGCTGCCATCAGGCCCTTCAGGTAAGGGTGACCTGGCCGGCGGAATATCGCCTCGACAGGTCCTGCTTCCATGATCTCGCCATGGTAGATGACCACCACCTCGTCGGCGACATTGGCGACCACGCCGAGGTCGTGCGTGATCAGTAGCATCGCCATGTTCAGCTTGGTCTGAAGTCCGCGCAGCAATTGCAGGATTTGCGCCTGGATGGTGACGTCCAACGCCGTCGTCGGCTCGTCGGCGATCAACAGGGCGGGCCGGCAGATAAGCGCCATGGCGATCATGGCGCGTTGACGCAATCCTCCCGAAAGTTCGAAGGGATACATGTCATAGGCGCGCTTGGGATTGGGAAAGCCGACAAGGCCGAGCATTTCCTCGGTCCGCGCCTTGCGCTCCGCCCGAGCCATGGGCTTATGAATCTGCAGGGATTCGCTGACCTGGTTGCCGATCGTGTGCAGCGGCGACAGCGATGTCATCGGCTCCTGAAAGATCTTGCCGATGCGGCTGCCTCTCAACGCCCGGATATCGGGTCCGTCACGCGGCATCTGCAGGATATCCTGCGTCGTGCCGGGCTTTTCAGGATCGGAAAACAGAATACGGCCGCGAACATGGGCTGTGTTCGGCAAAATGCCCATCACTGCCTGGCTGATAACCGATTTTCCGGAACCGGACTCGCCCACAAGCGCGGTAACCTTGCCGGGCAGGACGCGAAGATTTGCACGCCTGACGGCATGCAACGGTCCCCCGATGATGGCAAAAGAGATGCCAACATCCTCGATCCGCAGCAGATCAACACCCGAATTCATTCTCACACCACCCCCACTCTGGCAGCCTGCCGGGCGGCAGACCCAGAAAGCGAGACTAGCGCATTGCCAGCCTAGAGCAACTTGGATTCGAATCGGTCGCCAGTTCCCTGGCGGAACCGGCGACCCGACTGCATACCAAGGCGTTCGGATCAGATCGTGGCGGTTACTGGAGCTTTCTCGGGTCGCCCGCCGACAGCCGCGCGGCATCGCGATGAAGCAGCATGACCTGTTCGGCGTCCGATATTCGGTCGTAAATCGGCTCCAGCGCACCGTCCTCATCGAGTGCGAGAGCACCCGACAGATCGGGTGAAAGCACCGTCAGCTTCTGCTTGATGCCCGCCAGTTCCTCGTTGCCGAGCGTCAGCCAGCTGTTGGCGCCGCAATAGCCTGCGAAGTCCTTACTGGCGAGAACGCTGTGCGGATATTTCTTGGTCAGGGTCTGGAGGCGCTGGACCTCGTTTACAGCCGAGCCGAAGACAGAGAATGTTAGCCGGTCGGTAAGTCCGACATTGCCGAACATCACATTGCCGACATGCAGGCCGATGCCAAATTTTATGTCGCCCAATCCCTGCTCCTTTCTGCGCAGATTGAGATCCATCATGCGCGCGGTGGCCTTGTGCGTTGCCGCAAGAGCAGCCTGGCAGGCGGTCTCGGACTGCGCACGGTGCCTTTCGCAAGGGTAGACGGCAATGAAGCCATCCCCTATGAAACTCATGATCTGCCCGCCTCTGCGATTGAAAGGTGCAGCAATGGCATCGAAAAACTGGTTCAGCGTGTCGATGTAGATTTCGCGGCCGGAAGTTTCGGCAAGCCTTGTCGACCCGCGCATATCGGCCATGACCAGTGCAGCCCGGATTGTGTCGCCCTCGCCGCGCTTGATCTGGCCGTCCAGCACGCGCCTGCCGGCGTCGCCGCCGAGATAAGTGATCATCATGTTGTCGGCGAGCTTGGTGAGCACCGCCATCTTGGTTGCAATAGCGAGATGGTTCTGGATGCGCAGCAGCGCCGAAATCATGCTGTCGCTGAAGCCTGAAGCACTGTCGGTGGACCAGGACCCGATCATGCCCTGACTGGTATTGCCGCTGAAGGGATGGACGAAAGCCATGTAATCGGTCACGCCCATAAGCCTGAGTTCATCGAAAACAGGAAATTCCGACGGCACCGACGGGTCGAGCCGGCGCCGCAGATGGTCGAGCTTGTTGCTGAGCAGATGGTAGTATGGGCTGGTCAGGAATCTGTCAGAATGAACGCCGTCCTTTTTGCGGAAGCCTTCCACTTCCATGCCCTGGCCGCGAAGCCAGGTGAAGCCAAGCGCGTCATAAAGCGGATGAAGCATCGAAAAGCTCAAATGCACCCGCTTCAGCGGCAGGCCGGCAGCAGCCAGCCGTTCACAAAAGCCCTTTACCAATGTTTCAAGGTCGTTGCCCGCCAGCGCCGATTGGGTCAGCCAATCGGCAACCTTATCCATGAGAATGGTGGAAATTTCTGCTTGCGCTGTGCTCATGCTATCTTGAGACCCGTCAAAGACGAGCCATTCTCCTTTGATCCGCCACGACACGGTCCGCTAACGACCCAAAGATAAGACCCTCGAAGTCAATAAAGCCGGCTTCGGCGGTAAAAGCCGGCGAAGGGGCATTATGTGGCGAGGCTGCCGGCGGAGTGCAATCATGATCCTGCCATCGGGCAAAGAATTCGCCGGCTCAGACGCCATTTAGGCTTTCACCACCGTCTCTCGGGCTAGCCCGAGGCGGCCAAAAACATTGCGTGTGTCGACGATCAGAAGAGCGTGATCAGCGATCGCCTGATAGTCGATCGCGTCGTGGTCGGTTGCAACGACGACAGCATCGAAATCCTTCAAGACCGCCTCGGTCAATTCGACCGAGCGCCGCCCCTTGCTCGCCATATGCTCCCGTGTGGTCGGTATCTCGGTAACATGCGGATCGTGGAATTCCGCCTTGCCGCCCCATTCCTCGATGAGTTCAATGAGCCGCAATGAGGGACTTTCGCGGATGTCGGGCACATTCTTCTTATAGGCGAGCCCGATGATGAGAATGCGCGAGCGGCTGAGCGCCTTGCCGCAGCGCCGGTCCAGCGCCTTCGCCAGTTCATCGACCACATGACGCGGCATGGCCGTGTTGATCTCTGCCGCCAGCTCGATGAAGCGGGTCGGCAGTTCGTATTCGCGCGCCTTCCACGTCAGGTAGAAGGGATCGATCGGAACGCAGTGCCCGCCAAGTCCGGGGCCAGGATAGAAAGGCATGTAGCCGAAGGGCTTGCTCTTTGCCGCCTCGATCACCTCCCAGATGTCGATGCCCATCGCACCGAGCACGACCTTCAACTCGTTGACCAGGGCTATGTTGACCGAGCGGAAGATGTTTTCCGTCAGCTTGACCGCCTCGGCGGTCGCCGTGGTGGAAACCGGAACGACGGTCTTGACCACGCCCTGGTAGAAAGCCTGCACGAGTATCGCCGCTTCAATGCCGTCGCCTGCCACGACCTTGGGGATCGTCGCGACTTCAAAGCTGCGGTTGCCGGGATCCTCGCGTTCGGGCGAGAAGCCGAGGAAGAAGTCTATCTTCGACTGCAAGCCGGTTTCTTCCAGTATGGGCTTGATCACGTCGTCGGTGGTGCCGGGATAAGTGGTCGATTCCAGCACGATCAGCTGGCCGAGACGCAGATGCTTCGCAATGGTGCCTGCCGTGTTCCTGACAAAGGAGAGGTCCGGCTCACGGTTTTTCGTCAGCGGTGTCGGAACGCAGATGATGATGACATCGCAGACGGCCAGTTCGGCAAAATCCGCAGTGGCGCGGAACCGTCCGCCCGCCACCTGGCCGGCAAGGGCTGTCGACGTCACCGCCTCAATATAGGATTGGCCGTTGTTCAGGCTCTCGACCTTCTGGGCTTCGATGTCGAAGCCGGAAACCGGGAAGCCGGCGCGTGCGATCGCAACCGCCAGCGGCAACCCGACATAGCCCAGTCCGATCACGCCGACTTGCGCGGCGCGCGTCGAAATCCGGTTCAGAAGACGGTCATATGTCGATCGTGAGGCGTCCAAAAATCTGCTTTCCGTCAATTCGGACAGACCGTCCGCTCCCATGGCGAAGCTCACCTGGTTCCCCAAGAACCCCGAGGCATATTGCGGAAAATCGTTTTCCGCAAGCCGTCGTCAGACCGGCACCTTCGCCTTCAGACTTGCGGCGGCCATCGCATAGCCGCCGGCGGCGCCATCGATGAAATGAACGTGATCGCGCTGCAGCGGCGAGGCGACGAGGCATGTCATCAAGGCCGATTTCTGGCGGTGCAGGCCATAGTTGCAGATGCCCGCCTCTTCCGCCTGTTTCAGCCGGTTCTCGATCCGTTGCAACACATCCGCGTCAACGTCGATAGTCATCTTCAAGCCGTCGTCGAACTTCCGGAAATCCGAATTGCTGGCCACGTCGCGTTTGTAGATCTTCGGATCGAAACTGCCGATCGTCCAGCCATATCTGTCGGCGACAGCCGTAAGCGTCAGCAGGAACAATATCCACAGCTTCGACAGCCACCGCCATCCTGCCGGTGCCATGGCCCGCGCCTCGATATCGAGGCCGGCGGGCGAAAAACTGTAGGCCGGCCCGTTCACCGGCAACGGGTGGCCATCGCGTTCCTGCCCGCCGGCAAGGGCGATGATGTCGGAAGCCAGAACCTGAAAACCGCGCAAGTCGCGCGACGCCCCCGGTATGGCTATGATCGAGACGATTTCGCCATGCCGGGCTTCGATCGGGTTCCAGCGGCAGGAGAGGCCGGTCAGATCCGGCCGCGCGCCGGCCGGCGCAGGATCGATGCGGTAGCGCCCCGCTTTCATCTCAGCTTCCGCCCAACTGCCGCCACCGCCGGCGAACATGGCATAGAAGACCGCTTCGGAGGCCCGGAACCTCGCCACGCGAACGTCGAGGCCTTGCGCTCTTATATCCTTTATCGGCACGATTGCGGCACGCAAGGTCAGGTCCAGTTCGTCCGCCACCCATCTCTGGACAGCCGCCAGCGCGTTGCGGGTGATCTCCAGCGCCGAGCCGGGAAACGCCACGAGCGCGCCGTCGCCGCCGAAGACAAAGGGAAGATCTTGCCGACCCAGCGCATTGAGCAGCGCCGAAATGACGCTGGCGCCAGCCATATTGACGGTTTTATAGCGCCCAGCCTCGATCGCCTTGGTCGAGCCGACGATGTCGGCGGTGGCCAGCGCCCAGCCATCCGGGAGAGGCCGATAGTTATCGATATCGGCAACGCTTTCGAATTTTGCGAAAACCGGCAAAGAAGCGACAAACGGGTCGGACGCGGCAGCTGTTTCCATAAGCATCGGATAGCACATTCCACTGCTTGAAGGTGAAGTCGATCATGCTTTGAAATTGACTTGCGCAGACTTTCCGATGATAGGGTCCGGCGATGCGAATTGCCTTCTACGCGCCGCTGAAGTCGCCCAATCATCCCGTTGCCTCCGGCGACCGCCAGATGGCACGGATGCTGGTCAAGGCGCTGGAGCATGGAGGGCATGGCGTCGAACTAGCATCCGAATTGCGCTTCTATTTACGCGAACCGGAGTCGAAAAGTTTCGATGCGCTCAAGATCGAGGCCCGAGAGGAAGCCGCGCGGCTGGCAAAGCTTTGGGATTGTGACGGCAAGCCCGATCTCTGGTTCTCCTATCATCCCTATTACAAGGCGCCCGACCTGATCGGACCCGAGCTGGCGTCGGCCTTTGCTATTCCCTATGTGACAGCGGAAGCCTCCTATTCGAGGCGGCGCAACGTCGGTTTGTGGGCCGATACGCAAGCGTTGGTGGCGCGAGCCGTCGAACAGGCAGCGCTGAACATCTGCTTCACGCAAAGGGATCGTCAGGGACTGACGGATGCGATTCCCGACGCCGCTCTCGGTATGCTTTCGCCCTTCATCGACACATCGGTATTCCGGGAAATGCCGGCACGGGGTTGTCCGACGCGCCTCGTTACCGTCGCCATGATGCGCCCGGGCGACAAAGTCGAAAGCTATCGCATGCTGGCGCAGGCGCTCGGTCCGATCGGCCACCTGCCCTGGACCATGTCGGTCGTCGGGGATGGGCCTGCCCGTGACGAGGTCAAAGCGCAATTCGCCGGCTTGCCCGCCGACCGTATCGAATGGCTTGGCGCGATTGAGCCAGCCGCCGTGCCGGATGTCCTCTACAGTGGGGGAATTTACGTCTGGCCGGGTTACGGCGAGGCCTATGGCATTGCCTATCTTGAAGCACAGGCCGCCGGCCTTCCGGTGGTGGCACAGGACATCGCCGGCGTGCCGGAGGTCGTGCGGGATGGCCAGACCGGGTTTCTCACCCCGCCGGGCGATGTGGCGGCGTTCGCTTCTGCCATTGAAAGGCTTCTCGCCCGTAACGACGAAAGAACCATCATGGCCGCGGAAGCCAGACGTTTCATCCTCGAAGAACGTTCCCTCGGTGCTGCAGTGGCGCGTCTGGCCGAACTTCTAGCGAAGATCCCTGTTTCATGACATCCGATCAGATCTGGCGGCCCTTGGTGGAAGAACTGGCGTGCCGGCAACGGCCGGACCGTAAGGCAGAGTTTTGGCTGCGCGACGACGACGCCGTGGATCCGACGCCTGCGCTTGATCGGCTGCTCGACGTCACCGGTGAATTCGCGGTTCCGGTCACTCTGGCCGTCATTCCGGCCCTGACTGATGAGAAGCTTGTCGCCCGGCTTGACGACGCGCCGCATGCCACGGTCGCCATCCATGGCTGGGCGCACCGAAATCATGCGCCCGAGCACCAGAAAAAGCAGGAGCTCGGCGCGCATCGGCCACGCGAGGCGGTGCTCGATGATCTGGCCCGCGGGCTGACGCACGTAACCGACCTGCACGGCGCACGTGCCGTTCCGATGCTGGTGCCGCCCTGGAACAGGATCGACGCCGGCTTGGTATCCGACCTTGGATCGATAGGATTTTCGGCATTGTCGGTCTATGGGCCGCCGAGGCCGGCTTCACTTGCGGTCATCAACAGCAATGTCGACATCATGGATTGGCATGGCACGCGCGGCTGCCGCGATCATGGCCTATTGGTTCAGGCTATCATCGCGCAATTGCAGCATGCAATCGACGGCGGCGAACCGGTCGGCCTGCTCACCCACCATCTCGTACATGATGAATCGGCCTGGCTCTTCCTCGAACGGCTGTTCACAGTCACCGCACAGACTGAAGCCTGCGCATGGCTTCCGATCAGGACATTGATCGGGCGCAGCGCCGGTAGAGGAAAATAGCTCAGCGCTTTTTGCGCAATGAGACTGGAAATTTGAGCGTCTGGCCATCCCGCGCGGCAAAAGCGCCGGTAAACTTGTCTTTGGCCAGTTTCTCGATCTCGTCCAGTTCCGCGTCGGTCCGTGTCGGATCGTGGTGAAACAGCGCAAGCCCCCGCGCACCGGCCGCCTCACAGAGCTTGACGCCCTGTTGCCATGTCGAGTGCCCGTAACCGCGGCGGCGTTCCATTTCCTCCTCGGTATAGGTGCAATCGTAAATGACGAGGTCGGCATCTTCGATCAGGCCGAGCACCGCCTGATCGAGTTTGTCCGGTTCGTGCTCAGTGTCTGTGATCACCGCCACGACGCGGCCGCCCCACTCCACTCGGTAGCCTATGCAGCCGCCCGGATGGATAAGACTGCCGGTTCGGACCACCACCCCTTCGCGCGGCCGAAGCACGTCTCCGGATACGAAATCGCGATAGTCGAGGCTTGCCTTGCAGATCTCCAGTTTCACCGGAAACCACGGCGGCCGCATGAACTCATCGACCATCTGCCGGGTCGTCATGTGTCCTGCAAGATGCCCGGACCAAAGCGTAACCTTGACGCTCCGGTCATAGATCGGCGCAAAAGACGGCAGCCCGATGATGTGATCGTAATGGCAATGGGTGAAAAGCAGGTCGAAATCGGTCACGGCCAACGCCTGAAGCGCCCCGCCGGCAGGCCGTAGGCCAGAGCCTGCGTCGAACAGAAGCGTATGCTTACCGCATCGCATCTCAATGCAGATTGTGTTGCCGCCATAGCGAGAGAATTCTGGCCCTGATACCGAAATGCTGCCGCGCACACCCCAAAACCTGACCAGGAAAACGTCGTCGTCCATGCTACCCCTTCGCCCATCCTAGCCAAACAACCGCTGCTAGGCGAGACAGGCTTTCTCCGGGTGACCTTCTCAGCAAGAGGACAGTCCCATCACGACAGCGAGGATCGAGCGCACGTCATACGTTATTTGGCGCTTCGTGCGTCGATCAGATCCGCGGTCGTATGGCTTAGGCGATCGGCAAGAACCCGCAATATCTCGATGGTCATTTCCGGGAACTCCCTCATAAGCCTCAGGAAATGATCCTTGCGGATTCTCAAGGCTTCCAGCGGACTTGCCGCTCTTACGGTGGCAGTGCGGGAGCTGTTGCACAATATGGCGATCTCGCCAACAATCGAATTTGGCTCCAGTTCGGCAACTTTTATCGGTCCGCTGTCGGAATCGACCAGAATATCCGCCCTGCCTGAAAGGATGACATAGGCGGCGTCTCCCTCGTCGCCCTGCCGGAAAAGGATCTGACCGGCGCTGTAGCTCACACGATCGGATGTGAACGCAAGCAGCTTGAGCTTTGTCGGCTCGATGGCAGAGAACAAGGGAACGCGTTGCAGCATTGCAACTTCATCCTTGAGCAGCATTGTCGCAAACCTTCCCAAAATTCGCGTTTGCCAGACTAGAGCAACGGACGCCCAGATGGAATGAATTCTGTTTCCGGGATGGCGAGACAAACCACGCGAAAGGTGGCGAGCCCGATGTCGTGCGATCGGGCGATGCCGCCTGACTAATGGGCGTCCGCCAACCGGAAACCCGAAGAGCCGGGTGAATTTGCGGCAAACCCCTTCGGGTTTTCGGCGCGGATGTGGTCCCGCTACGCCCTTCGCCGAATCCCTTGACCTTGCAGTAAATTCCCACCGGCAGAATGATCCCATCTGAAAGTCCGTTGCTCTATGACAACAGTTCCTTGAAGATACCGTTCCCTGCCAAAAGTGTCTCGGGTGTTCCGTCTTCCACCAATTTACCCGAGTCGAAGACGATAACGCGATCGAACATCATCCCAATCGCCGGATTCGTCACGACCCACACAATTGCCGGCGAATGGTCGTCGCGCCTGGCTTCCTCGAGCACGTTTCGCAGCACCTTATCCTGCATGCGCTGGTCGAGCGCCGACAGCGGCCGGTTGAGAATGAGAAAATCAGGACGCTTGAGCAGGGCCCGGGCAACATCGAGCTTCTGTCGCTGTCCACCGGTCAGCCGCCTGCCGCCGGAGCCGACGTTGAAGTCCAGGCCGACATCCAGAAGTTCGGCATAAAGCCCCAGTTCGTCAAGAATGTCATAGACGATGGAGCGTATGCGGTCCGGCGCGTCGGGATGGTTGTTGCCCACACGCCCGAACAGGACATTATCCATGACGGTGGCCGCGGCAATGTATTTGGCAGGATCATACCGTTCGATCGCATTTTGCAGCTGGGGCGGCAGGTTTTCATAGAAGCGGTTGCGTGCAGCGACGATCTTGCTCATCAGCTCGTCGCTCAGCAGGCCGAAGCGGTGCCGGGGCTCGATATAGGCAAAGCTCAAGGTGACGATCATGGCGCGGTCGTTCTCCGAAACCGCCTCGTGGGGACGGTTCTTGAGCCGTTGCAGCAAGGTTTCGTAGGTGGGTATCTCCTCGGCGCTCATGAAAGCGAGCTGCTGGAAGAACTGGTGATCGGGCGGCAGGTCGGCAAACAGCTCGATCGCCTGTTCGGCGATCTCCATGCCCATTTCGTAGAGCGTGCGGTCGAGGCCGGCCTGCCTCAGCACAGAAGCAAAATAGGGATTGGCCGCTAGAGCCCTGTCGGCCAGTTCGGGGCCGGCGGCAGCGCCGAAGAGCAGGTTTTGGCCGATCGTTGCTTCCTTGTTGTAGGCGCCCGGTTCGAAAGGAACCACCAGTTCGCTCAGCCCTTCGTGTTCCAGCCGGGTTCGCAGCGCCGCACGCAGTTCGACGATCCGCCTGGCAAGCTCCGTGTGACGCGTGAGGTCGGCCGAAGAGCGCAAGCCAAGATCCAGAATGTCGCGCGATAAAACAACCGCGTCGAGCACCCGGCGTACGGCTTCAAAGAGGTCGTGCGGGCCGGTAGCGCCGGCGGAAGCATAGTTGATCCAGTCGCTGTGGATATCAAAATCCGGATTGCCCGACCGGCGCGCCTCGTGGATGTTCCAGCGGTGCTGGTCTGCCGCAGCACCGTCATAAGGCACCGATGTCAGCGGCGCATGCTTCAACCCGTAGAGCAGGTTATCGCGGAGGCTTGCCTGGAACAGGAAAACATCCGACGAGGCATAGGACATGCGCCGGCCGGTCACTGCTTCGGGGAGTTCAAGCAGGTCGTCGGCGCCCGAAGCGATCCTTCCGCTGTCCGGCCAGTTCAGCCGCGCGAAGGCTTCTGCAAGCGCCTCGGCTCCACCTGTTGCGGTACTGACCAGCGCCACCGTCTCACCCGGCTTGATCTGGAGGGAGATACGGTCGAGGAGCATTGCACCGCCATCGTCTGCTATGGACAGACTGATCGCCGACAGGGGGTTGGTCATCGGATCGGGATCGTCGATCGTCAATGCCCCGATTCTCGGCGCAATGAGACCCTCGGCGGTGAACTGTTCAACGACCTGCTGATATTTGACCTGGATATCCTGCCGCGCCTGATCCCAGTCGATCAGTTCTTTCATCGGTCCGGGCAGGTCCTTGTAGGCGCCGATCACGGCCACGAGCTGACCGACGTCCAGCCGCCCCTGGATGACTAGATACCCGCCGATCATGTAGAACAGAAAAGGCGTGACCTGCGCGAGAAAATTGTTGAGGAACTTCACCATGAATTTCCATTGGTAAAGATCGAAGCGGATCTTAAAGATGAGCCCGAGCCGGGCAGCTATGTCGGCGCGCTCGTAGTTTGATGTGTCGTGGACGTGAACCGCGCCGATGCCGTCGACGATTTCGCCAACCCGGCCCGAAAGCGCGCGCGCCGTCAACTGCCGTTCGCGCCCGAGCACGATCAGCCGCCGCCGCATTCGCGGGATGAGCGCGATCTGGATCACCACGATCACGGCCGCTATCATTCCGAGCCAGAAGTTCTGGACCACGATGAACAGCATGGCCGTCAGCGCCTGGCCGCCGAGCAGCACAGGCTGCACGAAGGCATCGCCGATGAAGCCGCCCAGCGGCTCCACCTCGTCCTTCACCATGGTCGCCACTTCGGCGGATTTCACCCGCTTGAAGTAAAACGGCGGAAACCGCAGCACACGATCGATCAGATCGAAGCGGATACGCCGCAGCATGCGCTCGCCGAGGCGGCCCTTGTAGGTGTTGATGTAGAGTTTGAACAGGCCGTTGATGACGACTAGTAAGAGGAACACAAGGCTCAGGGCAAACAGCGTCGCCTTGCGGTCGAGCTCAAAACCGGAGAAGAACTGGACCTCTCCGATGAACGGCAGGTTATAGTGCAGCCTCATGAATGGCTGGGTCGCGCCCGGTTGCTCGAAGCCGCTACCTTGGATCGGGCCGTTGACGATCAGCTTCGGCAGGTCGAAGGACATGAAATACGGGATCATCGAAAGCACGACGATCATCAATATCCAGAGCTGCTGCTTCTTGGTGTGCGTCCAGATATAGCGGGCTATGCTGGGTTCCATATGCGGCTGTGGACCCCTCAGTTGGAAGGATGCAGGATGTAAAAGCACCTGCTGGCGAATGGCGTATCGGCAATTTCTTCGTCGCCAACGACAAGCTCGAAGCTGCAGCGCACGGAGATTGTCCTGCGCTCAACGATGGAGGGAACCTGCGAGGCGGCGCGATCCAGTTCCGGCGCATGGTCGATGACAACGACATGGGCATTGTTGATCAGCGAAGAAAGCAGCTGGCCAAACGGTCCGCGGCTTCCGTAGGGTTTTGGCGAATAGAAGAGCAGCACGAGGCCGCAGCTGCGCCGCTGGTGCTGGCGGATGGACGCCGATGGTCCGGACAGATGCAACAGGCTCTCTCCGGCACCGGGCAATGGCGAAGCGGCTTGCAGCATAATCACGTCCGCGAATCAAACAGCCTTGCGGGAGGCAAGATTGCGTTGTGTCGCCCGAAATCCCAACATACAAGACGAATATGATGGATGTCACGCAACCACGCAATGCCGGCCTGGACTGGCACGAGCAAGCCTTTGACCTCACGCGGGGAATTGCTGCCTATGTCAACTGCCCTCTGGTGGCAGGGCTGGCGCGCGTCATCACCAAGCATCCGAAGGCCGATATCGCCAACGCCTTCAACCACAAGCAGGTCGCCTGCAAGATGTGGGCGCTCGACAGGCTGTTCGAAAGCTGCGGCGGCCGGTTCGGGCGCATATGGGTTCTGGGTGGATGGTACGGCGTATTGCCGGCGATGCTTTTCAACGACGCCCGCTTCGACATCGCGGCGGTCGATAGCATCGACATCGATCCCGAAGTCGCGCCGGTCGCCCGGACCCTCAACCGGGAAGCCGGCGACCGGTTCCGGGCGCTGACGGCAGATATGTACGCACTCGACTATGCGGCCGGGCGGCCCGACCTGATGGTCAATACGAGCTGCGAACACATAGCCGATCTGCGCGCCTGGCTTGCTCTGCTTCCGCGGGGCACGAATGTACTGCTGCAATCGAACGATTATTTCAGCGAGCCGACGCACATCAACTGCGTGGCTTCACTTGCAGCCTTCGAAGCAATGGCGGCGCTACAGGAGGTGCGGTTCTCCGGCGAACTGCCGACAAAAAATTATACGCGCTTCATGCTGATTGGAACGGTTTGATGCATTTCGCCCAAAAGTGCGTAGCGCGTCGCACGAATCTCGCCAGACGCGACGCGCGTTAGGATCTATCGTCTGTTTGATCATGAACTTTTCCGAAACCGGGCCCCACTTTTAGGGACCATGTTCGATACCGCTCGCGCAGGATTTGCGCCGAGCGACGCGCGCCTTCCAGATTGAGACGATGCGCGGCTGGCGTCGGTCCCACAAGCGCCTGTTCGATCGCTTGCGCCAAACCTTCAGGCGTTAGGTCCTTTTCCATCAGCACCGTTGCAAGACCGAGTTCTTCGAGCATCAGGGTGCGAACCGTCTGTTCGGTTTCCCCGCCGGCTGCAAATGGAACGAGCAGGGAGCGACAACCCGCGCGCAGGACATCGCAGACCGTGTTGTAACCCGCCTGCGAGACTGACAGGCGGGCGCCGGTCAGCAGGCTGGCGAAATCCTCGCGGAACCGGAAGATGGACAGGACCGGCGTGGCATCGCGTGCGATCGCGTCGAACTCGTCTTTCGGCAGGTTTGGGCCGGTGATCAAACACCATTTCCAAGCGTTGTTGGCATTCCGCGCCGCTGCGATGGTGGATCTGACAAGGCTCTTTCCGGCAGCCCCGCCGCCAACCGACACCAGAACGTCGAAGCGCTCGGAGGCCGCGGGCGATGGCGGCGCGGCAACGAGCCCTGTGTAGGTGACTTCGGCCCTGATCGCCCCAGCCAGTGGAAATGTCTTGTCGATGGTTGCGAAAGCCGGATCGCCGTGGATCATGACAAGGTCGAAATGCCTGTTGATGAGATCGACCGTTTCCTCGTTTCGGCCCGGCTTGACGCGCTCCTGAAGGATATCGCGGACGGACGTCGCCAGCAGCGGTCTGGGCGACGTTGCGTCGATGGCCTCGATCAGCGGCAAGAGTTCGAAACGCATCTGCCGGCGTCCAAATGGAAACGCCTCGACAATGACGATATCAGGCCTGCAATCCCGGAATGCCTGCAGCAGCATCTCTGAACGCCATTTCTTGAAATCATCGTCGATGGGTTTGCCCTGCAGGTCGACAAGTCCGGAAAATCCTTCATCACCGGAGGTGACAGGTGGCAGGGTTACAGATTTTACACCCAGTCCCGGAAACCCCGCGATCGGCGCTCCGCCGGTCACGACGGTAACGTCAAACCCGTCATCAACCAGAGCCGCCGCAACGCGGCTGGCGCGCGCGAGATGGCCGATACCGAGCAGGTGCTGGACATAGAAGAAAGCGCGCAGCCGCTTCATTCGGCGGCCCGCCACTCCCGCTCGAACAGTTCCTTGAGCTGTCCAATGCTTGCCATATGATCGAAATTGCCGCGCACGCGCCGCTCTGCGGCGTCGCCGAGGCGGGCGCGCAGCACGGGATCACGGATCAGGCGCTCCAGCGCCTGTGCCAGGGCAATTGGGTCTTCCGTCGGAACCAGCAGCCCGGTTTCATCCGGCGATAAAAGCTCCGGCACGCCGGAAATATCGGTCGACACGCAGGCAAGCCGCTGGCTAGCCGCCTCCACCAGAACATTCGGCAGACCGTCCCGGTCGCCATTTGCGGCGATCCTGCAGGCCAGGGCGAAGATGTCGGCGCAGCGGTAGTGCTCAAGCACCTCCTCCTGCGCAAGCGCGCCTTTCCAAGAGACGCGACCATCCAGGCCGAGCTTTTGCGCCAGCGCCTTGAACCGTTCCAGTTCCTCGCCGCCGCCGATATGCTCGAAACGCCACGCCAAATCATCAGGCAAGAGGGCAAGGGCCTCCAGCAAGGTATCGTAACCCTTCTTTTCAACGGCGCGCCCGACACTCAGAACGATAACCGGTTCGGCCGGCGCCGAGCCGTCATGCTGTTTTCGCGCCTCGCCGAAACCGCCGAAGCGATCAAGGTCGAGCCCATGATAGCTCAGATGCACAGACGAGTTGCCGTTAGCGAGTTTTTTCAGACGGTCGAAGCCGGTTTTCGTGCAAGTGACCGTCCAGCGCGCCGAGGAAAGCTTGCCAGCCAGATCCCAGTCCGCCGAAGTCCAGATGTCCTTGGCATGGGCCGAGCAGCTCCAGGGCAGGCCACGAAGCTGGCTGGCATAGCGCGTCACCGATGCCGGTGTGTGCGCGAAATGTGCATGCAGCCAGCTCGCGCCTTCCGGCCATTCGGCCGCCAGCACGAGCGCTTGCCCGAAGCGGCGCGCGCGATTGCGCGTAAAGTCGCGGCGGATATCGATAGCCAGCGATCCGAGCGCGCGCCAGAAGCCCGGCCGCAGCAGATAAGCAAACAGCGAGCGAGCCACGCGCAGCGGCTCTTCATGCAAATATTCCGGCAGATAATGGACGGGCGCTTTGATCTCGTCATGCACGGGGTGGCGTTTTGCGTCGGTCGGCCGCCTGAGCGCGACGAGTATCAGGTCGAACCCCGCACGCTCCAGACCGAGCAGTTCCTGCGCGATGAAGGTTTCCGACAGCCGCGGATAGCCCTTCAGAACCACGACGATCTTGCGATGTTGCAACTCAGTTCATGCCTTCAATGACCGAAAGGTGATGGCCGCCCCGCCGGTCGAGCAGTTCCGCGACGATTTCGGAAATGTGAGGCAGCCCTTCCAGCGTCAGATGCGGATGGCTCTGCGATGGGCCGGGCCGGTCCGGCAGCACCTCCAGTGCATTGGCAAACCGCTGGGAATCCTCGGCTTCTTCCGGCAAAAGCATCTCGATTAGGCCGAGTTCGGCTGCGCGCCTTGCTCGGATCAGTTGTTCCTCGCGGGGCTTGACGCGCGGCACGATCAGCGCCGGCTTGTCGAAAGACAGTATCTCGCAATAGGTGTTGTAACCGCCCATCGCCACGACTGCCTTGGCGCCGGCAATCAGCTCTTCCATGCGGTTGTCGAACTCGATGATCTTGATATAGGGGATCTTGGACCCCTTCTTGAGCAGCTTGTTGCGCTTGCGCGCCGGCATGTAAGGCCCAAGCACGATCAGCGCCCTATGCTGCAATTGCGGATCCTGCTGATAGGCATCGATGACGCTGTGGATCAGTTCGGCGCCGTCACCGCCGCCACCGGTGGTAACGAGGATATAGTCGCCCTCGGGCCGGTGGCCGGGCAACTCGTTCTTCTGCAGGCTCCGTTGCAGGAAACCGACGAACTTCATCTTTGCTCTGATAGCCGGCGGCACATCCAAGCCGGTCAACGGATCGTAGAAATCCGGCGGACCATAGGCCCAGATCTTGTCGTAGAACAGGCCTATCTTGCGCATCACATCCCTGCGTGCCCACTCTGCTTCGAGCAGATGCGGCGCGTCCATCACCTCGCGCAGGCCAAGCACGAGCGTGGTGCCCCGCGTCTTGAGGTAGGACAGCGTGTCCTCGATCTCACCGCGCAGGCCGAGCGGTTCCTTGTCGACGATGAAGATATCCGGCCGGAAGGTCTCGGCTGTGTGGCGGATGATCGACTGGCGCATCCTTAGCGTCTCATGCAGATCGATATCCTTTTCCAGCGAGGTGTATTCGCCGTTGCGCAACTTGATGACGCTGGGGATCTTCACGAAGTCGACACGGGCGCGGTAGTCGAAGGCGCCAGCGATAGTCGCACCCGAAATGATAAGCACCTGAAGTCCGCGGAAATCCTCAACCAGCGAATGCGCGATCGTCCGGCAGCGCTGCAAGTGGCCGAGCCCGAACGTGTCGTGGCTGTACATGAGAATTCGAGCATTTTGTACGTGCTGGGTCATTGTTGAAAGTCTTTTAGAATTCTCGGCTTGAGGACCGTCGGTGACCCGCACGAAACCATCCTCGCGAATCTACCGACCTGTTTTGAAACATGAGAGCGCAATTTTCAATTCGTATTACCCAAGAGGGTGCATATGCTGAAACTAGGAAGCTGCGTCTACTTAGCGGCCTGCTTGCCACGTGGTCCAGAAGAACCTGCATCATTTCACTGGTATTGACCATCTCAGATTCTCGGCGGCCTTGACCGCCACCGCGGACATCCTAAACATTGGGCCCGGCGGCCGCGTTTTGAGCATCTTCCCATACGGAATGTGTTCGAGTAGCGTGCAGGGGCGGCATGTGACGGCGCTCTCTTTGGCGAATGCACTGCCACACCTTCAGCAGTTGCCGTCGCCAGATGGGGGCTGCTGTCACAACCCGGTGCTTGCCGTGACAGATTGTTCCCGTCCCGGTTCGTTTCAGCACCGAAGCGAGGGGGAAGAAAATGCACAACCGATTTCGGCAGTGCCTGCGCAGATTGTCGCTGGCTGCATTGACGATGCTGGCGGCCCCGGTCCACGCGGCTGATCTCGTCATTGCGATGCCGAACTGGCCGTCGGGCCAGGCGACGGCAAACATTCTCAAGGTCAGCCTGAAGCAACATTTCGGGCTCGATGCCGATGTGCGCGAGATGGGGACGCTTATCGCCTTTGCCGGCCTCAATTCGGGCCAGGTGGATATTCATCCCGAAATCTGGCTACCCAACCTCGACAATCTGGTGAAGAAGTATGTCGACGGTGCCGGCACGGTAGCTATCAGTCCCATCGGTGTGCCGGCATGGCAAGGCATATGCGCTACCCGCGAAACTGCCGACAAGTTTGGGATTCGTGACATTTCGGACCTCACCGACCCGCGCAAAACCGCCGCTTTGGACACTGATCGGGACGGACGTGGAGAACTCTGGATTGGCGCTGAGGGTTGGTCCTCCACAGCGATCGAGCGTGTCCGCGCCAACAGCTATGGCTATGCCAAAACAATGACTTTGCTGGAGACGCCGGAGGATGTCGGAATGGCGGCTGTCGATGCCGCTGTCGCTACGGCTCATCCGATGGTGTTTGCCTGCTACGCGCCGCATCACGTGTTTAAATTGCATGAAATTGTCCGGCTTACCGAGCCGCCTTTTGACCCGGCAAAGTGGAAGATCGTGCTGCCGTCCGAGGACCCGCTCTGGGTCTCGAAGTCCAGCGCGCCGGTGTCATGGGATATCGCACATTTCCATATCGCTTTTGCCACCTCACTGCGCAAAAAATATCCGAAGGTGGTCGAGTTCCTGGAACGGGTCGACCTCAAGCCCGAGGATGTCACGAAGATGAGTTATGCGCTCCAGGTGGAGCGTCAGGATCCTTACGAATACGCCAAACAATGGGTTGCCGCGCAGGGCGCTCGGGTGCACGGGTGGGCAAATCCATGACCAGAAAGCTGATGATCGTGGGACGCGCCGCTCTCCAGCGGAGCTCCCTTACGGCAATTGTCGCGGTAGCGTTCGGTCTTGTCGCGGTGGCGGCGCTGGCTGCGGGAACACAGGTTTTCGATCCGAAAACCCGCAAATGGGTGGACTACGATCGTACCAAGGCGCGCAAATACTATGCCGCGCATAATGAAGTGCCGGAGGCGTTTCGCCCGCAGATGGTCAAGTTCCGCACCGCAGAAGTGCCCGGTACGATCATCATCGACGGCAACCAGCATTTTCTCTACCTTGTGCAGCCGGGTCAGCGCGCCATGCGCTACGGTATCGGGGTGGGCCGGGAAGGGTTTGGATGGGCCGGCATCGTGCGCGTCGGCCGCATGGCGGAATGGCCGACCTGGACACCGCCGGCCGAAATGATCGCTCGTGATCCGAATGCGGTCAAACATGCGGGAGGCATGCCGGGAGGGCCTGACAACCCGCTCGGCGCCAGGGCGCTCTATCTGTATGAGCGTGACCAGGACACGATCTATCGGATTCACGGCACCCCGGAGCCGTGGACGATCGGGCTCGACGTGTCGTCAGGGTGTATCCGGATGAGGAACGACGACATCACCGATCTCGCATCCCGCGTCAAGGTTGGAGCCAAGGTCATCGTTCTCATGCAGGGGGCGGCACTTTACAAGGGTGTGTGAAGCCGGAGTGTGTGAAGCGGCATTTGGAGAGGGACCAGGCAATGTCGGCAAAACGTGCAGTGAGAACTTCGATCCGGGCAATAGCAATTGGATTCCTGGTGGGGCCCTTGAGCGCTTGCGTCAGCGCGCCGCCGCCGCCTCCTCAGGACCAGATGTCCAGGACCCAGGTCGAGACGGCCCCGGCGGACCTTCAGCTTCTTTGCGCCGACGCGGTCGCCAAGTCGAGCGGCGCCGACAGCACAAAGATACTTCCGGTTTCATCGAGCAAGATCGATTCCAAAACCTATCAGGTCGAACTCGATGCCAGCGGCAAAAAGACGAGTTGCCTGGTGGATACGGACGGCAATGTCAAATCCGTTCAGCCCACCTGATCCGCTCTGGTCAAGGAATTTTGCGAGGATCTGACGATTGCTGCGAACCTGGCGCGGGTTTCGAGTCACGCCTGCCGGATTCGGTGAACGGACGCTCAGCGGCATCATCGTGATTGGCACGTCCGGGCATTAGCTGTACCATTCCTACGCCGGTCGTCGACGTGGCGTGTTCCGGCGAGGGAGAAACGTCCATGTTACGATCAATTTCGCTTGCGGTTTTCCTGGCGGTCATTCCTGCGACAGCCTTTGCAAATAAATGCCCGACCATCATGGCCGCGATCGACGCAGCGTTACCGACCGCGACCCTCTCCGAGGCCGACATGACCAAAGTCAAAGAACTGCGCGCCCAAGGCGAGAAATTGCACGCCGCCGGTGATCATGCAGGGTCGGAGGCTGCCCTCAACCAAGCCAAGACGATGCTCGGCATATAGTTGCAACGAACGCGGCTTTCTTGGTCGATTTTCTTGGCCGATTGCCGGGCTTTTTGTTCGGTTGTCGGCCGGCGAGGATCGCGGTCATGACCGCTTGAAGCAGGCCCGGGCTGGGTTGGATCACCCCAGCCCAATCCGCTTGGCGCCTTGCCGGAACAGGGCTGCGGCGTCCGGCTCGAACCGGAAGGTGCCGATGAAATCATCGGCTGAATAGTTCGGAAGCGTCTTGCGGATGGCGGCCGCGAAGGTGCAGGCCTCGTCAAGCCGCCCCGCCAGCGCAAGGCAGTGCGCGGCGATCGCCAGGATGATGGCATGGGCGTTGGGACGGGCGGCTGCTTTCAGCGCCCATTCGGCGGCCTCGTGGAACTGGCCGAGCCGGACATGCGCCATCGCCCGAGCGCCGAGCATGCCGAACAGCAGCGGATCGAATGGGCTCAGATGGCGCGAGTGATCGGATGAACCGATCGCCGCTTTTGGGTCACCCGACTGCGAGTGTACAAACGAAAGCGCGTAGTGGCCGAGCGCAAAGTTCGGGCTGAGATCCACGGCCCGTTCCAGCTCGATGAGGGAGCCATCTTGCTCGCCGCGCAGCCAGAGAGCCCTGCCCATGGCCCAATGCGCGGCCGGATTGTGATCGTCGACCAAAAGACTTTGGCCGGCGGCCTCGAAGGCGAGCGCGCTTTCCTGGTCGCGGTCTCCCCAGCGCTGAAAGGCGTTTTGCCAATGGGTGAAGGACAGGCCGGCATAGGCGCGGGCGAAGGTCGGATCCAGCTTCAGCGCCATGTCGAAGAAATGGCGGGCCTGTTCGTTTTCCGTGCGGGTGAAGCGATACATGTGCCAGAGACCGCGGTGATAGGCCTCCCAGGCATTCAGCGAGCTGGGGGCTTTCAGCATGGCGCGGTTGCGCTCGACCATCTCGATCTCGGCTGAGATCGACGAGACGATGCTGTTGCCGATATCGTCAAGGACGGCAAAGATATCGTCGGGCTTGCGTTCGAACGTCTCGGCCCAGACGATCCTGGCCGTGCGGACCTCGACAAGTTCGACTGAGACGACGACGCGGCCTGCCTGGCTGCGCACAGTCCCGGTGGTCACATAGTCGACGTTGAGCCGCCGGCCGGCATCTTCCGGCGCGATGTCTTTCTCCGCCAGCGCAAAGACCGAGCCGCGGGCGATGACGAAGAAATCCCTGAGCTTGGCCAGGCGGGTGATGATGTCGTGGGTCAGGCCGTCGGCCAACCCGCCGCGAGGGCCGCAGCGAACGCCACCGATTCCGGCCTCCTCGACAAACGGCATTATCGCGAGCGAGGCCTTGCACGATGCAGCAACACCGGAATCGGGAAGCATAATTTCCGCTTGCGGGACCACGGGCACGAGTGCCGGTCGCGCCCAGAGCGTCGCGGCCGGTCGTTCGCTGCGAATCGTCCGCCACGCCTCACGAACGGGTTCGAAATCCAGATCCTCCGAAGCAAACAGCTTCGCCGCGGAAGCGAGATGTTCCTCGCTCGCGGCGATCTGGCCGCGCCGCGCCAGCCTTGTCAGAAGAGCCAGATGCGCACGCCCGTCGAAGGGAGCGAGTTCCACCCATTTCTCCAGGTGCGCGGACATTTCGTCGGCATCCGCCGGAAGCTTGTTGACGAGATGTTCCAGAATGGCGGCATGCCACGAGCTGAAGCGGCGGCGCTGCGCGATCAGCCAGCTGTTGAAATGCAGGCTGCGGTCGATCTCCAGCCCATCGAGGAAATCGCCGACGAACAGTCCGGACAGGGCTTGCAGCCGCTCAAGATCGAGCGTCTCGATGCCTCTAGCGGCCGCCGAGACGATGTCGACGGCGTCGACGGAAACGCCTTTCAGATCAAGCGCGATCGTGTCGCCAGGCGTTTCGATCCTGCGGCGATTCGGTTCGTCGAGAACGCCCCTGAGCTTGCTGAGGCACCAGCGAAGCTCGCCCCTCGGATCGTTCGGCACATCCCACAAAAGCTCGCACAGACGGCTGCGGCCGACGGCATGCGGCGCAAGCGCCAGATAGGCGAAGAGCGCGCGCAGCTTGCGCGATGCCGGCAGTTGCACGGTGGCGCCGTCGCGGATGACCGTCAGCGGTCCGAGCAGCCGCACGGACAGCCCGGCCATTGCGCCGTCCAGGCTCGATCGAGCGGATTCCACGTGCATTTCCACGCTTGCTCCCACGCTGGCCAGTTGTCCTCTGTTCTACCATCGAAAGCGATAGAGTGCATCCGGCAACGAATTTCCGCGCCGGCTGCTGGCATCGCCCTTTTCCGGGCCACATGCCGGCAAAGCAACCGTACTGCGGCAAGGTCTCGAAACCTCGCCGCCCAAGCCGCCGGTTTGTAACCGGCTCGTGACAACAACAACTCGTGACAACAACAAAAAGAGGAGAGCAGACATGTTGCAGCAACGGAAAATCAGAACCACGGCCGGGCGCGGCCGCCTGTTCGACAGCATTATCGACACGGTCGGCGATACGCCGGTGATCAGGGTCAACAATCTCGGCCCCGATCATGTGACGATCTATGTGAAGGCCGAGTTCTTCAATCCGGCGGCGTCGGTGAAGGACCGGCTGGCGCTCAACATCATCGAGGAGGGCGAGCGCAGCGGCGCCTTGAAGCCGGGCCAGACCGTCGTCGAGGCGACCAGCGGCAACACCGGCATCGGGCTGGCCATGGTCTGCGCGCAGAAGGGTTATCCGCTGGTGGTGACGATGGCCGACAGTTTCTCCATCGAGCGCCGCAAGCTGATGCGCATGCTGGGCGCCAAGGTGGTGCTGACGCCGCGCGCCCAGAAGGGTTTTGGCATGTACAACAAGGCGGTGGAACTCGCCGAGGCCAATGGCTGGTTCCTGGCCCGCCAGTTCGAGACCAAGGCCAATGCCGCCATTCACGAGGCGACGACGGCGCGCGAGATCATCAACGACTTCGCCGGATCGCGGCTCGACTGCTTCGTCACCGGCTATGGAACCGGCGGCACCGTCGTCGGTGTTGGGCGCGTGCTGCGCCGGGAGCGTCCGGAGATCCGGATCGTGCTGGCCGAGCCGGCCAATGCCCAGCTGATCGGCAGCGGCAAGGCGCAGGAGCGCGGCGCCGACGGCGCGCCCGCCGCCAGCCATCCGGCGTTCGAGCCGCACCCGATCCAGGGCTGGACCCCGGATTTCATTCCGGACGTGCTGCAGGAGGCGGTCGACGCCAGCCTCTATGACGAGGTCGTGCCTGTTCCCGGGCCCGAGGGCATCAAATGGGCCAAGGCGCTGGCGCAAAAGGAAGGGATTTTCACCGGCATCTCCGGCGGAGCGACCTTTGCCGTGGCACGCCAGATCGCGGAAAAAGCTGCACCCGGCTCGGTGATCCTGTGCATGCTTCCCGACACCGGCGAACGCTACATGACGACGCCGCTGTTCGACGGCATCGAAGCCGAGATGGACGCGGAGGAGATCGCGCTGTCGCGCTCGACGCCTGGCTGCCAGTTCCCGGCTGAATAATTGCGCATCGGGAGCGACGCGGATGGACGCAGTGCTGAAAGCCGCCGGTTCGGCCGGTATGGTTGCTGAAGAAACGCTCGATCCGGTCGACTGGGCCGAGGTTCAGGCGCTGTCGCACCGGATCGTCGACGATGCCGTCGACTATCTGCGCGATGTCCGCGAGCGGCCGGTGTGGCAGGATATGCCGGCGGAGGTGAAAGCCTTCTTCGCCGTGCCCCTGCCGCGATCGCCTCAACCGCTTGCGCAAGTCTATGGCGAGGTCGTCGAGAACGTGATGGCCTACCCGATGGGCAACATCCATCCGCGCTTCTGGTCCTGGTACATGGGGTCGAGCAATTTCACCGGGGCGCTCGGCGATTTCCTGGCGGCGGTCCAGGGTTCCAACCTCGGCGGCGGCAACCATGCCGCCGCGCTGATGGACAGCCAGGTCGTCGACTGGTGCAAGCAGATGATGGGTTTTTCGCAATCGGCCAGCGGGACGCTGGTCAGCGGCGGCTCGATGGCCAACATCATCGGGCTGACCGTGGCACGCAACGCTAGGGCAGGCATCGACGTGCGCGAGCATGGCGTTGCCGCCATCGAGAAGCCGCTGCGTTTCTATGGCTCGGATCAGCTTCACTCCTGCCATCGCAAGGCGATGGAGGCGCTTGGCCTCGGCAATCGGGCGCTGCGCCGCATCCCGACCGATGCCGGATTGCGGATTGACATCAGCGCCTTGCGGGCGGCGATCGCCGAGGACCGCAAGGCGGGTTTTCGGCCGGCCTGCGTGATCGGCACGGCCGGCACGGTGAACACCGGAGCGATCGACGATCTGCAGGCGCTTGCAAGGCTGGCGGCGCAAGAGGACCTCTGGTTCCATGTCGACGGCTGCATCGGCGCGCTCATCGCCATTGGGCCGGAAAATTCCCATCGCGTTGCCGGCATCGAGCAGGCCCACTCCATCGCGCTCGATCCGCACAAATGGCTGCATGCTCCGTTCGAGGTCGGCTGCGTGCTGATCCGAGATGCCTCGGCGCATCGCAATACGTTCGCGGTGACGCCGGAATATCTGGAATCGACGCCGCGCGGCCTCGCCTCCGGACAATGGCTGCATGATTTTGGCCTGCAGACGTCACGCGGTTTCAGGGCGCTGAAAGTGTGGATGGCGCTGAAGGAGCACGGTATTGAGAAGTTCGGCCGCCTGATCGACCAGAACATCGCGCAGGGCCACACGCTCGGCACGCTGATCGAGGCCGAGCCGCTGCTGGAACTGGTCGCGCCGCCGAGCATAAACATCGTCTGTTTTCGCTACCGCGGCGACGGGCTGACGGGAGAGCGGCAGAAGGCACTCAACACCGAGATCATGCTGAGGCTGCAGGAAGAAGGCATCGCCGCCCTTTCGGATACGACGGTGCACGGCCAGCATTGCCTCAGGGTGGCGATCAACAACCACCGCACCCGGCGCGAGGATCTGGACCTGCTGGTGCGGGAAACGGTGCGCCTCGGACGGGAGATTTCAAAATCGGGCGCCGCTCGCTGATCCGTGTGGCGCGATGATCGCCAATGCTCCGAGATTGGGGGGAAAGCGGCTTCATTCCAGCTTGGGTTCCTCGCCCCCACGAGAGTGGGGGAGAGAAGCTATGGGGCGGCGGCGAGGGTTGTGGCACCATCGTTGCTGTGAACTCAACGAATGGAGCGCCCCGA